>WFSD01000324.1 GCA_015486235.1 Anaerolineae bacterium | reverse complement strand
CGGCAAGGGCGTATTCGTCGGAATGCCCTTCCAACAACTTCCGGCCGAGGAGTGATATCCGTTTGTCGGGCAAGTGTCTCTTCAGAACATACGCTATCTCCAGCGGGTACCTTTCCATCAGGATATCCTCTCTCCTCAGTAAGTCGAGCAGGGTGTTGATATCCAATCTTGCCAGCCACCAGTTGGGTTCGAGCAGAATCTCGTGAATGGCCGATACCGTACGGGCGCGAAAGTCCCCATGTACGAATTCGCGCCCCGCATACCTCTCTAGTATCTGTACCAGCCTCTCCAAAACTTCTGTATCGAGATCGATCCCTGTCATGCTATCGTAGAACAACACCGGGAGACGTGCAGAAGCCAGTTTGTCAAGGGGTAGTTCGAAGAGGGCTTCTCCCCTTGTAGCTCTCATCAGACTTCTGACGTACACCTGCCAGAGATTTCTCTTTTTCATCATGCTATCGAGCATTTCCAGCATGTTCCACGGGTCCCCGGCCCATTCTCCCAACACCTTATCCAACTCCACCCATTCGTCTCCGATGTATCCCGATGTCGGCCAGACGGCCCCCAGGAACTTGGCCGCCTCTTTGCTTCCAATAGACGCAAGGGCCAGGAGAATGTCTTGCCACCGTACACCTTTTTTGCACATGCCCAGCACTTCCGATACGGACAGTGCTTCCCTCTCCGCCAGCCAGTGCAAAAGACCTGTACAACTCTCATCACCCCACATCGGACCTGGAGAACATCCCTTGAGCTTTTTTTCTTTGATTACGTTTGTCACCGTTGGGATCGATGATAGTGGAGACATACCCCCAAATCTGAAAGGATTGTCCCTTACCATCCTGGCAAAATACTCCGCTTCCTGCGAAGGCAAGGGATCCAGAGCGGCTATGGCGCCGGATACCGCATCTGCGAACTCGTAGTCCGGTATCCACCGAGTGAGACTCAGGAGTCTTTTCAGGGAAATCAGCGCGTAGGCGTAAACTTCCCGTACTGCCTCCATCTCTACCCTTGCTTTCGACTCCCTATCCTCAGTAACTTTCTTAGCGGCTCTCCAGGCAACGCCGACAGACGCAGCACCTTCGATCCATCCTATAGAGAACCATGAGCTCGATACAAGCCTGTTCATTTCTAGGAGGACTCTCTCCACCAGTTCCCACTTCCCCCGGCTGATCAGAACCTCCACAGCTATCCGCACCACGTCGCTCCAACCCGCAGTCCCGAAAACTGTCTCCATTGCTTCTCCAACGGAGGAAGGATCATTGGAGACCTTTCGCGCCAGATGGTCCGCTGCCAGGAAGTAAAGGATCAGGTCATGGGGGAACTCGATCTCTTCATCGCCGCCTCCTACCAGAAGCCCTCTTTCCTGAGCCCACGGCACCGTGGTCCTGGCTCTGGTCGGAATCTCGTCGCTCCTTATCTGCTTCAGCCAGGCCAGGTGCCGCAGGGTTTTGAGATACCCTTCGCTCCTTTCATCTCCCCTTGCTCTGTTTTCCACGAACTCCCGAATCAGATCCGTGCCGCTTGACCAAATTTTCTGCCCTGCTTGTATGGCGAGAACGATCCACAGAGGATAATGGGGGATTCCCGCTATCTCCAGGAGCTTCCCCACATCTCCTGACGTTCGGTCTCCGTAGGCGCGCGTCAGGCGCCGCAGTTTGTGGGGAGGCCATTCTTGGATCGAAAACTCTTTCCATTTCCTCTCGCCCGATGCCATGCCGGACTCCTCCAGCGCCACGGGAAGCCCGTAGCCGGCTGCCACCACGACTCTACCATTGGCCTGTATCCTTTTCAGCACCTCAGGGCTGACCCATTCAGCGCCCAGATCCACCAGGAAGAGCTTGGATCGGCTGGCCCTCAGCGCCAGAGCGGCCTCCTCACTCACCTGTACCCCTTTTCGCCGGAGAGTCCGGATGGAGCCTGCCATCACTTCGTCTACAGTGCTCCCCCTGTGTATCTCGGCGGCTTGTTCTGGGGGGATCCATACCACCGCCGTATCGGGTGGGGCAGCGAGGCCTATGTGCCGTAGCAGCGTGCTTTTCCCGGAACCTGTAGGCCCTGTAATCCACAGATTGCTGTTGAGGCTTTTCAACATCTCTCCGGAGAATCGATGTGGAACATTTTTCGATCTGCTCTTCCCATCGTCGGCTTCATCGGATGTCCTCTGGTCTTTGTAACCCGCCGTTTCTATCACCGGAACCAGGTACGGAGGAACGAAGACCTCGCTGAGGCTTTTTCTCTGTCCGGGTACGGTCTCCAGGAATCTCCTCACGGCGTGCTGATACTGTGCGAACGCTTCCTGGTAGAGAGTCGGCGCTCTCTCAGGCCATTCCATGACATCTGTCATGTGTTTGATTACAGCCCGGTTCATGGCATCAGCGAGACAGGCAAGGCCCTTATCCATGTACTCGTAGAAGCTGCTATTCGAACGTGGAAGGAATCCTGTCAGGTGTTTTTCTTTCAATCCGTACCATCTCTTAATCCTTTCGTTGCCTGTCAGGCTTTTCGCTGCTTCCTGCCAGTTAGAGGGAATACGGCTTCCACTTTTACCTGTGCCTGCTATAGGTGCTACTCTCCATTCCAGGAAAACCGCTAGGCCCACCGCAACGTTGGTCATCGATCTCTTAGGGACCGGTCGACTTCCGCATTCTTTTATTTTGCCTTCAAGAAGCTCCTGTGTGACTCGCCGGGACAAATCCCTGTAGATCCAGAGAGCCATGCTTTCTCTGACATCACCAGGGGCAGTGAGAAAGCCACCTTCAGTTAGAGCATCGTAAGCAGTTTTCCTCAATCCATCTGGTACCGCAGGCATCTTAGGTTGGCGCGAAGGCGAAGGGAATAGCCTTTTCAAAAAAGAGACGGTTACTTTCTTATCGGTATCCATAGGACTTTTTCTACACCATTTCGGATTTTTCCGGAAAAAAATCCGGAATCACACACCCTTCCACTGAACCGGAATGCTTTACTGTGAAAGCAGATCTTGATCAAGGTTCACGTCGGGATGGACGGATAACTTCCTCCGGAGGAAAACTGTCTGGAGGGGACGAGATGGGAGGTCGCAAGTCCAACGGGAATGCTAACAAGCAGGAGTTCCTCCGGATTGTTAGCAAAGTCCAGAAGAGGATTCGCGGCAAGAAGCGCCAGAAAAAGCGCAAGAAGTGAATCCTCCAGCTACGGGGAAGAGGAAGGCGCCACCTCTTCTCCGTACGAGACTGCGCACCCCAAACATCAGAGCCTCCGGATGTAT
>WFSD01000323.1 GCA_015486235.1 Anaerolineae bacterium | reverse complement strand
GATCTACGTGGAGATGTTCCGCAAGCGGATTCCCAGGTACATGGAAAGGCACCAGGAGAAGGCAGGAATAACCGGCTGGGCTCAGGTCAACGGCCTGCGCGGGGATACTTCCATCACCGAGCGCACCAAATACGACCTGTGGTACATTGAGAACTGGTCACTCTGGCTGGACATCAAGATACTCTTGCGCACCATAACGCGAACGTTCACCGATAGGAACGCCTACTAGAAAAAATATCACAGGGCCGCTGCATGCAGAACCGGCAGCCTGCCAACTGGCAACTCCCTCTACCCCTCTGTGGCATCCTCAAAAACCACCTCAGGGCTTTTGAAGCAAATCGAAGCCCGAAAGTGCTTCTGGAAGCCCTCACGCTCGATACAGAACTTGCCCCGTGGAATAGCATTCCACAGGGCTTGTGCAGTGACTTTCCTGGGGCTGACGGAAGCCTTCGGAAGGGCAGGTAAATTCCTGGGGGCCCATAGGGCCCCCAGGGAGAAATTGGTGGCGCTCAAAAGCAGTGGGATGAACTTGCCTTGTTGGTACGGGCGCAGCATGCTGCGCCCGTACCAACGGGCATACCCCATTCCGGTAGGGCCGGGAGGCCCGGTGTAGTGCTGCCTTTGTGCCCTCGCCCATCACCCCGGCCGCCTGCGGCGGCCTGCCTTACCATCCATGGGCGAGGGAAGGTAAGGCGGCATGAGCAGTGCTGAGCCATGACAAGCACGAATCGCGTCGAAATGGCGCTCTTGAGTCGTTCTTGCGCCTTCGCTCGCTGAAGCAGGTATTGTAGGGCGAGCCGTCTGGCTCGCCTGGTCGAGCTAACAGCTCGACCTACAGCACAGCGGTAGGGACGACCTGCGGGTCGCCCCGGTAGCCCCTCCCTCGCCAACCGGAGTGGGAGAGGGAGGGGTTGGGGTAGGAGAGGGCCAGAAGCCGTCCTATCCCACCGGTTTTGAGCGCTACCAATTACTTCGTTTTCCCCAGCATCCCATTTTGCTATAACCTCCACTGGGCCATATAATGGGGCGGCGATTGGGCTGAGTTGACACGATCAGCGGAACGCCATGTTGGAGGAACAGAATGGGACAAAACAATCAGGAAGAACAGAGAACGGAGCCAACAGCTTTCAAATTCTCGGTGCCGACCCGCCACAACGAAAAGCTGAAAGAATTGGTCAGGCGGGTAAACGCCGACGAGGAGATCCTCCAGTTGTGGAAATGCGCCAATGTCAATGCCGTGGACCGCGTTGGCATAAGCGATCACGGGGAAGTCCATATCAAGATTGTCGCCAACATCGCCCTGCGCCTTGCACGGATCCTGATGGAAGCCGAAATACCGATGTCTGTCGTCAAAGACCATGAGATGACGAACGAAGACGCCGAGGTAATCGTGGTGCTGGCCTCGGCGCTCCATGACCTGGGGATATCGGTCCACAGGGACAACCACGAGCAGTACAGCCTCTTCCTGGCCGCGCCCAAAGCCAAAGAACTGCTGGACGGCATGTACGACGTGCGGGAGAGGACCATCATGGTCTCGGAAGTGCTACATGCCATCATCGCCCACCGGTGGGATGTGCGCTGCCTGACCGTGGAGGCCGGTGTGGTGAAAGTGGCCGATGCCCTGGACATGGCAGAAGGCCGATCCCGGATAGCTTTCGAGGCAGGTGAGATCAACATCCATTCCGTGTCAGCACAGGCAATAGAGGGCATCGCCATCCGGAAAGGTGAGGACATCCCGATAAAGGTGGAGATCACCATGAGCAATTCCGCCGGGATTTTCCAGGTGGACGAGCTGCTGAAACGCAAGCTGCGCAATTCCAGCATCTATCCCTACGTCCACGTGATAGCGAAGATCAAAGGTGAGGAAGAGAAGAGGCTGATAGATTATTACAGCATGGGTGGAAGGGAATGAACAGACCACTCATCCTTATAACGAACGACGATGGGCTTTTCTCGCCAGGGCTGCATGCTCTGGCGGAGGCCGTGGCGGAAGTAGGCGATCTTCTCATCATTGCACCGGAGAACCAGCAAAGCGGCATGGGCCGGAGCCTGCCGGGAACCACTCCTGGCTCCATCTACCCCAGGGAGCTTTCCATCAACGGGAAGGTTCTGCCGGCATACGCCATGCCAGGCTCACCAGCCCAGTGCGTGATGTACGGAGCGGTGGAGATCGCGGATCGACCGGTGGACCTGGTCATCTCCGGCATAAACTACGGCGAGAATCTGGGAACCGGCTCCACGGTGTCCGGCACCATCGGAGCCGCCCTGCAGGGGGCGGATCTGAGAACACCGGGGCTTGCCGTGTCGTTGGAAGTGCCCAGACATTTCCACTACACGACGGACTACGGCCGCGTCGACTGGAGCATTGCGAAAAAAATGGCAAGGGCATTTGCGATCCTCATGCTGGAGAACAGGCTTCCGTTCGACGTGGATGTGCTCAACGTGAATGTCCCGGATTCTGCAACGGAGAAGACGCCGTGGCGGCTCACCAGACAATCGCGGCAGCCGTATTACGTGCCCACCCGCAGCGGCCGGAAGAAGCTGGAAGAGCCCCGGCGGACGGGATACGAAGTCAAGATAGATTGGGATACGCTCGAGCCTGACTCGGATATCTACGCTTTTGAGAAAGATAAAGTCATATCCGTAACCCCTCTCAGCATCGACCTCACATCAAGGGTCGACTTCCATTATTTTTGCGAGTTGCTCCGAGAAAGAATCCCGGAAATCCCCTCAGAATCCTAAAGCTTATCCCGACAACATGACCTCTGCTTCCCCGCAGCAAGGGTAAACACTCGTAACCTGCTGTATGCCATTCCGTCTAAGAGAAATAGTCGAGCCGATATTTCCTGGACGGATTTTGACGTTATCCTGGCGGCTGAACAGTGATTTCGCAGGAGGAATGGAGTTCAGGGCTCAGATTGTCAGCCAATTGTAAGCGAAAATGTATTGACGCTCGGCCACGGTTGGTTACAATAGGACTCGAAAGATTTCACGAAAACGGAATTCGGCCTTGAGGTAGAAGAGGAGGGCGAGGTCAAATGAAGATAGATAAGTGGGGCAAGATTATAGCAGTTTTTCTGGTATTGATAATGGTCATGAGCATGATGCCGTGGCACGTGCCCAGTGCTCTGGCCGGTAACGAGGATCAGCCCTTGATCAAGCGGTTCACGTCCGGCGCCCTCTGTTTGCAGACAGGGCGAGAAATTACCAGCAATGGCGTAGGGCTGGTAAATGCGTCCCCCGTTGCCGGAGGAAGCGGTTCGGCTAACCTGACGTTGAACATCCCCGCTTCTGCCACTCCGGTCAAAGCATACCTTTACTGGGAGGGGCTGGACATCCAGGGCGGCGGCGACAATCGGGTCACCCTGGACGGGCACCCGGTCAAGGGAACCCAGCTCGGCGACAATGCTTTCGTGGACACCAGCAACTTTGCCTACGCCTACCAGGCGGATGTCACCAGATGCATCGTTCACGGCAATCACACCTACACCATAGGCGGGCTGGACAGCTACTCTATGCTCTACCAGGGCGCCAGCCTGGTGGTGGTTTACGAGGACGCCTCCGCCGGACACAACGACATCCAGATCTGGGCCGGCGATGACCTGGTGAACGAAGGGGCGTTCAACTCCGACGACAACCCCATCACACTGCAGTTCGAACCCGCGGCCGTGGATCGTACGGTGCACGTCACTTTCATCCTTGGTGGGCTGCAGAGCTATGAATCGGCAAAAGTGATGTACGGCACGGGTACCTCCGCTCCTCCCGCCAGCACCCAGCTTGCCACTTTCGTGGGAAGCAGCGAGGGTGACTACTGGAACAACTATTCCACCACTTTCACCCTACCGGCGGGAGACACCTACGCCACTTTGACTTTGAAGCCAAACACCAGCAACTCCAATTTCGAGTGGGTTGCAGCCCATACCTCTGTGCAGAGCCCCTGCCCGGAGGTGGAGGTGTCAAAAAGTCTGGTTTCCCCTGCTGATAGCATCGCGGTGGTAGGGGAATCGATCCAGTTCCGGATCGTGGTCACCAACACGGGGATCACGACCCTCAACACCGTGCCGCTCCGGGATACCTACGACAAGAATAAGATCAGCTTCCAGAGCGCTACACCTGCCCCCCATGACAACGCTGACGATGGGCAGTTGGATTGGAGCAACCTGGGCAGCCTCGATCCTGGTCAGTCGGTCACGGTGACCGTGAACTTCACCGCCGCTGGGGCTACCTGGCCTTACAGCACTACCAACACGGCGCTGGTGAGCGGTGCGGTGGATCAGAACAACCGCACCCCACCCGATGCCTCGGACGACGCGACGGTCAAAGTCACCCAGCCATCCCTGACGCTTTCCAAGGAGCTGGTGTCTCCTTCCAACCGCATCGCCAACGTGGGCGAGTCGGTGGTCTTCCGAATCACCATCAGCAACTCCGACGACACAAGGCTGGACACGGTGCCGCTGCGGGATACATACGACAGCTCCAAACTGAGTTTCCAAGGCGCCACCACATCCCCTGATTCCACCTCCAGCGGCCAGCTGGATTGGAACAACGTGGGACCGCTTTCTGGCGGGGCCAGCAAGGTCATCACGGTCACTTTCACCGCCATTGCCTCCACACTTCCCGACGAAACCACCAACACGGCGCAGACCCACAATGTGGTCGACCAGAACGGCGACAGCGTGGACGACAAGACGGATTCCGCGGACGTGACGATCACCAACCCAGGCTACGAGATGAGCAAAGAGCTAACCTCTTCCAGCATCGCCAACGTGGGAGAGCAGGTGACCTTCCGGATCACGATTCACAACACCGGCGACACGACGCTGGATACCGTGAAAGTGCGCGATACCTACGACAAGACAAAGCTGAGCTTCCAGAGCGCCACGGTTGCTCCCGACGACAGCACTGACGACGGACAGCTAGATTGGGGCAACGTTGGACCGCTGGCTCCCAACGCCACCAAGACCATAGACCTGACGTTCAATGCCATCGCATCCGCCGGCTCCACCACTAATACAGCCACCGTGCACGACGTGGTGGACGAGAACGGAGATTCTCTCGGCGACAAGACAGACGACGCTTCGGTGGAGATCACGCATCCGGCCCTCACCATCGCCAAAGAACTGGTGAGCCCTTCCGGCGGCATCGCCAACGTGGGAGATGCGGTGCAGTTCCGGATCACGATCCAAAACACCGGCGACACGGACTGGCAGACCGTCCCACTGAACGACACATACGATACCACGTACCTGACCTACCAGAACTCCAGTCCGCCGTCCAGCGACAACAACGACGATGGCTCCATCGACTGGACCAACGTCGGCTCCATCCCCGTCGGCGGGAGCAAGACGATCCTGGTCAACTTCGTAGCCAAGGCCTCCACAGGGCAGGGGCACACCACCAACACGGCCCTGGTAAGCGGCCCGACGGACGAGAACGGCGACACAGTCCCGAACCAGAGCGATACTGCCAGCGTGCGAGTAACCAACCCCGGCCTGCAGTTGAGCAAGGTGCTGGTGACTCCCTCCAACGGCATCGCCACCGTAGGGGAAAACGTGGTGTTCCACATCATAATCACCAACACTGGCGACACCAAGATCAGCACGCTGCCGATTCGTGACACTTACGACACCACGTACCTGACCTACCAGAGCGCCAGTCCGGCGTCCGACGACAACAACGACGACGGCCAGATCGACTGGTCCAACGTGGGGCCTCTGGCATCCGGTGCCAGCAAGACCATCACGGTTACTTTCCTGGCGAAGGCTTCCACACTGCCTGGAAACACCGTGAACAGAGCTACCTCTCATGACGTGGTGGACGAGAACGGCGCCCCGGTTCCGGACGGCAGCGACACGGAACCTGTGACCATCACGAACCCCGGCGTGGAAGTGATAAAGACCCTCATCACGCCGGCGAGCGGCCAGACGCTGGTGGGCGATCCGGTGACTTTCCAGATCGTGATCCGCAACACCGGCGACACCACCCTGACGCACCTGCCGCTGACCGACACCTACGAGACTAGCTGCCTGGCATATGTGCCCACGAGCGCATCTCCTGAGGAAAGCAGCACCGGCGTAGGAGCCATCTACTGGAATGACCTGACAGCCTCCTTTGGGCAGGATCTGGCCCCCGGCGAGAGCTTCACGGTGACGGTGCCTTTCGACACCGTGGGATCGTGCCACCCCACCACGAACGCCGCCACTGTCGACGGTGAGGACGAGAACGGCGATACGGTCTCTGGCTCCGACACTGCGGATGTGACCATCGTGGCTCCGGCTTCTATCGGAGACTACGTGTGGAACGACTCCAACGGCAACGGGCAGCAAGACGAGTCCGCTTCCCTGGGGATCAACGGCGTCACGGTGAATCTGTGGAACGATGCCAACGGGAGCGGAACCATCGACGCGGGCGATAGCATCCTCGCCACCGCCACGACCCAGAACGATGCGAGCGGCAACCCCGGCTGGTACGAGTTCACACATCTGTGGCCCGGCGACTACATCGTCCAGATCGACGATGACAACTTCGATTCTGGCCAGCCGCTGGAGGGCATGGAGCTGATCTCCGGCTCTCAGAGCGGCCCGGAACCGTATCCCAAGAGCCTCTCGGAGGGCGAGAGCCACATGAATGCGGACTTCGGCTACGCCGGACGCGGTGACATCAGTGGCGTGGTGTACTACGACTGGGATCAGAGCGGGTCTCAGGGCCTGGGGGAGGATGGAATCCCTAACGTGCAGGTCTGCCTCTACGAGGATAGCAACAACAACGGGAGCCTGGATGCAGGTGAGCCGCAACTGGAGTGCAAGCAGACCGCTTCTGACGGCAGCTATGTTTTCACCAACTACCTGCCCGGCAACTACATCGTCACGGAGACGAACCCGACCGGCTACGATAGCACCACGCCGGATGAACTGGCGGTGCAGTTGATCGTGGTTGGCGCCAGCAGCAGCGCTCCGAACAACAACTACGGCGACGTAAGCTACGCAGACCTGGGCGACATGACATACGTGGATACCAACGGCAACGGGCAGCAGGACTCCGGCGAGACGCTTGGAATCTCAGCTCCCATCACCGTTACAGGGCATACTGTCAACGGCCAGGACGTGACTTACACGCTCAACAGCGGCACGGACGGCGTGTACCACGTACAGAACCTGATACCCGGCACATACACCGTGACGGTTGGCTCTGTGGACGGTTACATCCTGACCTCTCAGAACCCTCTGGTCACCACGCTGGAGCCGGGCGAGAGCGACCTGGACATAGACTTCGGGTTTCTCTCCCCCACCGGCGTGCAGGTAGCCAGCTTTACGGCTCAGTCTCCGGCCTCGAGCGAAGTCGTCCTCCACTGGCAGACGGTGAGCGAGGAAGGGATTGACGGGTTCCGCATCATGCGGGCGTTAAAAGCGAAAGGTCCGTGGACGAAGATTGGCGAGGTGCAGAGCGATGCAGTGGGCGGTTCTGGCGACTATACCTTCGTGGACAAGTCCGTCAAGGGTGGAAAGACCTACTGGTACAAGCTTGTCTCCCTGCCCGACGGCGAGGACTTGGGCGTCACCAGCGTGACGGTACCGAAGCACGTGGATCCAGGTGTCGCCGGCAGCAGCAAGGTATTCCTGCCTGCCATTATGAAGTAAGATCAGACCGTATCAGAACAGCATGAAAAGGCCACGCAGACCTGCGTGGCCTTTTTGTAACGCGCAGGGAAAATGAAACGGATTCCGCGTAGTCGGGGGCATTGCTCTTGGTTACCCGTTGTGATGGAATGCGGATCAGCAACCACGCCTTTCAATGTGTAGTTTCCACACTCGTTATAGCAGGTCGTTTCACGATCCCCATTGTCGACATTCAATACAACACGCAATCCCGGTTTTTCAGACGGGCTTTATATTTGCACGCATTTCTGCGCCATCCCCTTGGCAGTCTGAATATAAGCCCAATCCTTCAGGTAGGTCCGGGCATTCCCGAAGCGGAAACCCTCGGTCAGTACCTTTTTCCAGTAGTCTGGTTTTGATTTCTGCGAGAATAGGTCTCGCAGGAAGAAATAAATCCACGACAGCCTCAGTCCCCACCGCGGGTAGGCTTCCCGCCATAGACTGGCCAATTCGTCATAGAACTCTGGTAGCGGAAGCCGGGTGGGTAACACAGCGTGAACCACGTCGAATAATTCGTAGTTAGTCGTGGTCAACAGTCCCTGCATCTCGTCGAAGAGGACTGTGCCAGGCAGTGGCGTCAGAACAGTGAAAGCAGGATGTTTCAGCTTCAAGCGGCGGATGTAGGCCCGGAGGGTTGCGAAATCGCTGTGGTCATAGCTCGGGTCTACGATGAAGGATGGGGAGGGCTCAATCCCATTCGCCCGGCACACCTCCAGCGCCCGTTCGTTGTTTTCCACAGAATTGTGTTTATTCAAGGCATCCAGCTCTTTCTGGTCTGGCTTCTCGAAACCTATGAGCACGGCTTCCAGACCGACTTTCCGCCATTGCGCAATGATCTCAGGGTGGCGGACGATGGCATCGCTCCGGGCCTGGATGGAGTACCTTTTACGAATGTTCTCCTTCTGGATCAGGCGAGCAATTTCCTCGGCCCGGGAGAAGTCAGTGAGGAAGTTATCGTCTGTGAAGAGCACACTAGGTTCCTCAATAGTTTTCAACTCCTCCACCACACGCTTCGAACTCTTGAGCCGCACCCGCCCCCGGTAGAACCGCCAGACGCTGCAAAATCGACAGCGATATGGACAACCGCGCGCTGTCTCCAGGGAAGCAATAGGATTGTCCAGTACCAGATAGTAGTGCTGCCGGTAGGATCGCGTCAGCGAGCGGGCCGGGTAAGGCAAAGTGTCCAGGTTCTTGATCTGCGGCCGCTCACCAGTGGACTGCTGCCCTTCTGGTCGGTTGAGGACCAGGCCGGGCACCGAGCCCAGGTCGCATCCTGTTGCCAGGCAGTCGATCATCTCTCGAGCTGTGGCTTCTCCTTCCCCGACCACAATGGCATCTATCGCCGGGCAGCGAAAATCAGATGGACGTAGTGAAGGGTGATGACCGCCCACAAAGACGAATGTGTGCGGGTGGAATTCCTTGATCTCTTCGGCTATGCTTAAAGCACGATAAACGTCGGTGGTGAAGGTGGAACTGATGCCCACCAGGTGGGGCCGGAAATCGGTCAATGTATCTGCAAGGGCATCTGGTTGCAGACGCAGGTCCAGGAGGGCCACTTCGTGCTGATCCTGGAGCGCACCACCTATCATCTCCAAACCAAGGGGCTCAACCTGCGACAGGTGCTGCAGGCCAATGGCCTGATTCTGATTGGGTTGCACTAGCAAGATACGCATCGGTTTAAACCTCCAAATCTGGGATACCCGAGATCGCCCAGAGGCGCCGCGAGGCCCGTGGTCGGCCTCTTTCCCAGCAAGATGACCCAACTTTTTTTCTCTTCAGTTTTGTCTACGACCAACATCGGGCAGTCGGCGTGCTGGCTCATGCCCGCTCACCGCGAAGGGCGGCGCCCGTTTCGGTCAATCACCCCAGCCACAAGGAGAGCCACCAGAGCCAAACAGCCCACACCACACGCTCATGAGGCTCTCACCTACTGCTACTTTTGTAAGCTCATTCGACAAACCACATAAAAATATTATGCTGCCAAAGTCCCCCTCTGTCAAGGCCGATCGCTGGACTTCGGACGTGAGTTCGGGCATTATTTCTTTGTTGGGACAAATCTGGCATTTTTCGGCGTCTTTTGGGGAAGGGTAGTACCCCTCTTAACCATGGTGGCTACCGAAAGCACTTTTACCACTTGAGATGTAGGTATGGAGTGCTCCCTGCTTACTAGGTGTTGGGGCGTGGAGCAGGCCGCAGGCCTGCTCCACGCTTAAGTGCACTCCTACCTGGGGAAGCATCCGGCCTTGAATTCATCCGATAACGGGGGCTATTGCTCTCCGCTATCCACCATGTCTGAACTCCATGGGCTTTCAAAGCAAATCGAAAGCCCCAAAGCCGTGCCAGGAGCTTTTCCGACGCACTTGGGGCGAATCACGATTCAACATTGGGGTTGATGGAGACCGACAATAGTTCAGGGAGGTCCTGGGGGCTCTACAGGCTCCCAGGATTTGCTTCGTGTTCCCCCCATGATCTTGACTTGACGCACAAGCAGGAACCGGCTAAACTTAATCAATCATTGTCCAGATCGAGGGTCTGGCGGCCGCTCACAGACGGATAGACGGCATATTACGTTCTCTCCGAGTGGATGGGAGAAGGGGTTCTAAGGGCAAAATGGGACAGCCACTACAGAAACGATGGAGCACCCCGCTAAAACTGTGGGTCGCGACGCTGTTGGTCGTTCTTTTCATTTGGCTGTTGTATCGCCTCAGCCTCCTATGGACGTCCATGACGGTCGCTGTAATCCTCGCCTACCTGTTAAACTTGCCCGTGGAGTGGCTTACGAAGTACCTTGGAATGAAACGCGGGCCAGCCATAATGTTGGTGTTTCTGGTGCTCATCGGCCTGCTAGTGGCAGTTTTTGTACTGATGACGCCGTACCTGGCCGGAGTGATATCCAGCATAAACGTCGATATCAACGAGATAATGAGGTACCTGGATCACGCGACCAACAGG
>WFSD01000322.1 GCA_015486235.1 Anaerolineae bacterium | reverse complement strand
CAGGACGTCGAGAAGATGTCGATTGTACTGCATAATTTCACGAATGAGAGGATGACATGAAAGCACTGATTACCGGCGGAGCCGGATTCATCGGTAGCCACCTGGCCGAGGCCCTCCTCGGACGGGGCGACGAAGTGACCATCGTCGACGACCTTTCCACAGGACGGTTCGAGAACATAGCCCATTTGGTCGATCACCCGAGATTCCACTTTGCCATAGAGACTATCACCAACGAGACGGTAATGGATCGGCTGGTGAGCGAGTGTGACGTTATTTTCCATTTGGCTGCCGCCGTAGGGGTGGAACTCATCGTCAAAAGCCCGGTGCACACCATAGAAACCAACATAATGGGCACCAGGGCTGTGCTTCAGGTGGCCAACAGGTACCGGAAAAAGGTGATGATCGCCTCGACCTCCGAGGTATATGGGAAGAGCAACAAGATACCGTTCCGCGAGGATGACGATCGGGTCATGGGCCCTACTACCAGGAGCAGGTGGTGTTATGCCACCTCGAAAGCCGTCGACGAGTTCCTGGCTCTTGCATATTGGAAGGAAAAGCATTTGCCCACGGTCATCATGAGATTTTTCAACACCGTAGGCCCTCGCCAGACCGGTCAGTACGGCATGGTGGTACCTCGTTTCGTCACCCAGGCGCTAAAAGGAGAGCCCATAACCGTCTATGGGGATGGACAGCAATCCCGGTGCTTCACTCATGTTTCCGACACCGTAAGGGCTGCGCTTCTCCTGGTCGATGAGCCCAAGGCCGTGGGGGAAGTCTTCAACATAGGCAGCCCCGAAGAGGTGACTATCCTGGAGCTTGCCCGGCGGGTGAAAAATTCGCTCGGCAGTCCCTCGGAGATCGTTTTCATACCGTACGACGAGGCTTATGAAGCGGGGTTCGAGGATATGAGGCGGAGGGTTCCTGACACGACAAAGCTGTTTCGCCTGACCGGGTGGGAGGCCCGATACAACCTGGACGAGACGATACTTGCGGTGGCAGAGTACGTGAAGAAGAATTTGCCCTGAGAAACAGCTCATCTGGCGAGGAGAGCAAAGGATGGACGGAGAAAAGCAGCTCCGCATCCTGGAGGTCCTGGAGGAAAACCCAGAAACGACCCAGGCTAGCCTGGCTGCTCAGCTTGGCGTTGCCGTCGGCAGCGTGAACTGGTACCTCAAGCGGATGGTGCGCAAGGGGTACGTGAAAGTAACCCATATGCAGCGGCGCAAGCTGAAGTATTTCGTGACTCCCCAGGGTCTGGCTTTGAAAGCCCGCCTGACGTCGGAGTACATGGAGGCGTCGTTGCGGATGTACCGGGAGCTACGCCGGGCCGCCAAGGGTACCCTTGCGGAAATCCGCCGTTCGGGGTACGATTCTGTGGAGATCGCCGACGACAACGAAGCTGCGGAGATCTTTCGCCTGACCTGCCTGGAAATGGGAATAAAAGTCGTCCGTGGTTCGAGGGGTGATGTCCCTTTGGTACGGGTGGATGGCAAGCGGTTCTTCGTCGAGTGGCGGAGTGGTAACGCCGGATAAGTGCTTCTGTCCGGTTCGCTGTGTCAGATTTCCTCATCGAGGTGGAAAGATGCACGAGGATTACAAAAGCTCTTTTATCGAGAAGGTGTCCGGGCATGAGACAGTGGTAGCTGTGATCGGCCTTGGGTACGTGGGCCTGCCGCTGGCGGTGGCGTTCGCCAAGGCGGGATTCTCCGTAACAGGCATAGATGTGGACGGGCGCAAGGTGGATGCAGTCAACCGAGGGGAGTCGTACGTCAAGGACGTGTCCTCGGAAGAGCTCGCGGCATTGGTGCTACCAGCCGTCGACCAACTACGAACGACCAACGCTGATCATTCGTCGCCCCCCGCTGGTCATCTCATCGCCACCACCGATGTCAGCGCCCTTGCGGACGCAGATGCTGCCATCATCTGTGTGCCCACGCCGCTGAACAAGACCCGCGATCCGGACATCCGGTTCGTGATGGCTGCGGGGCAGGAGGTGGCAAAGTACGTCCACCCGGGGATGCTGGTGGTGCTGGAATCCACCACCTACCCCGGCACTACCAAGGAGATGCTGCTCCCCATGTTGAGCCAGAGCAGCGGGTTGAAAGTCGGCGAGGATTTCTTCCTGGCTTTCTCCCCGGAACGGATCGACCCCGGGAACCCGGAGTACCACGTGGAGAACACGCCGAAAGTGGTCGGTGGGATGACGCCAGCCTGCCTGGAGGTGGCATCAGCGCTGTACGGGAAGGTGGTGGAGAGGGTGGTGCAGGTATCGTCGCCGGCAGCGGCAGAGATGACGAAGCTCCTGGAGAACACGTTCCGGGCCGTTAACATCGCACTGGTGAACGAGGTGGCGCTGATGTGCGACAAGCTGGGGCTGAACGTGTGGGAGGTGATTGACGCTGCGGCCACCAAGCCGTACGGGTTCATGAAATTCGACCCAGGCCCCGGCATCGGCGGGCACTGCATCCCCCTGGACCCGCACTACCTGGCATGGAAGCT
>WFSD01000321.1 GCA_015486235.1 Anaerolineae bacterium | reverse complement strand
TCCCCTCCGGAGAGCATCTCCTGCCAGAATTCCTCGCTGTAAGGCCGCGTGTTCAGGGACAGTGGCATCGGAATAGCATGCCCCATGATCACCATCTGCCCTCTGGTATCCAGACTCTCGATCATGCCGCGCACCGCCTGGCGATTTGCCACGCCAGTCAGGACAGCTTCTATGTCGTTTTCTTCCGTCAGCTTGCCCGTCATTCTGGTACCGAGCTGAGAGAGCACTTCCCGGTCTATTGCCCCTGGGCGCTGGTCTATGACCGTGAGAGTGACGTGGTATTTCCGCATTTCCCTGGCGATCTCGCCGAAGATCGTCTGGCGAGCGATGGATGGAGCGAGGAATTTGTGGGCCTCTTCCAGCACTATCATCAGCGGTTTAGGTTCGTAGGCTTTGTTGCGGGTTTCCTCGTATTTCGCGGTCTTTTCCTGGTACAATTTTCGGACGCTTCGGGTGACCACATTTGCCACCAGCATGTGATCCAGGGTAGAGCTCTTGGGCCCAAAATGGAGGATCACGTGGATGCCCTTCTCCAGCAAAGCCACCATTTCTTTGATCTGATCTAGTCCGGCCTTCTCTACCACGTAAGGTCGCCTGGTGATTACTTTCAATTTTCGCTGCAGGGCGGCCAGGGAACCGGGGTGAGCACCAGATGCCTGCGCAAACCCCTCCAGTTCATCGGGGCTCATGGCAAGCAGCGCTTTCAGCCAGTCCTCCTTGTACCTGTCCTGCAGCAGGCCGATGTTTGCCTCGGTGGTTCCGCGCAGGTCGAGTTCCTCCGCCAGGAGCAGCACGTCCTCCGGCTCTATCTGGTTCAGGCCAATTCTGATCACCTCGTCCACAGCCCGTCCGGCACGTCTGCCGGCATTCTGCTCTATGCTCCAGACCTGCACGCGGGTCGGAAAGAGGTTCTTCAACCCTCTGACCCAACGTTTCTCCTCCGATTCCTTGCCGAAGGCGTACTCGTCATGCATGTCGAAAATCAAGGCTACGCCCACCTGGCGTTTTATGATTCCGCTCAGCACCAGCAACGTGACGAAACTCTTGCCAGTGCCGGATTGGCCGAAAATGCCATTGGAGCGCTCCATCAGCTTCGACAGGTCTACTGGCACTCGCTGGTCCGGCATGGTGAGGGGGGTGCCGACGAAGAACATCTTGCCCTTGCCGTCATCCTCGCCGAACACGATGTCGAAATCGCTCTGGGATGCACTGCGCAGCACTGCAAAATGCATCGGGATAGTGCGCGCAGGCTGGGGCTTAGCCGTTACATCCACGAAACCGCCTTCCGGGGGCCTTCCGACAGCCAGGGATGGCTTGACCTGCACCACAGCATATGTCGCCGTCCCCTCCAGCGCCTCCCGGACGAAATTCGATCCCGCATCTGGCGGATCCGCTTGCACACGCATATCCGTGACATGAAGCTGGATATCGGAAACAGAGCAGAAGAAAACGTATTTCTCCCCTTCCACCACAACGAAATCCCCAATACGGAGCGTCTCGGTGCTGACGCCGGGATCGAGTTTTGCGGTCAGGTTGGCGTTGAAAGTCCCGCCGGTAATGAGTCCCAGACGATTTGACATGGTTTCCTCAGACCAGGGGAAAATATACCTGCCTTTCGGGAGGCTTTCGTCAACCCCTGGCAAGCCACAGCACAAACCCTGTATCGAGCGTGAGGGCTCCCAGGAGCGTTTCCGGGCCTTGATTTGCTTCGAAAGCCCAGACCAAAGAAGTCATTGGCGAAAAATGCCTGCAAAACAGGCCAGCGCTTCTGCCCGTTCACTTCCTCGCCGATGCAAAATGGAAGTGAGGCTCAGGGCGAAGGCATTCCGGCCCGCCACGCCAGGCTGTCGTCAGGAAAAGGCTCAAGCACCCCCCAGGTATGCGGCTCTCACCCTGGGGTTGGCCAATAGCTCTTTGGCATTCCCCTGAATGTTTATGTAGCCTGTCTCCAGCACATAGCCGCGAGTGGCAACGGAGAGAGCCATTCGCGCGTTCTGCTCCACCAGAAGCACGCTTACGCCCATTGCGTTGATGTCCCGGAGGATCTGGAAGATCTCCTCTACAAGGATAGGGGCCAGCCCCATAGAGGGTTCGTCCAGCAGGAGGATTTTTGGCTCAGACATCAAAGCTCTGCCGATAGCCAACATCTGCTGCTCCCCGCCGGATAGGGTACCACCGAGCTGGTGAAGGCGCTCTTTCAACCTGGGAAAGTGTACAAAAACCTTTTCCATGCTCTCCTGGATCTGCTTCTTATCCTGCCGGACGTAAGCACCCATTTCCAGATTCTCTTTGACAGTAAGTGCCGCAAAAATCCGGCGGCCTTCGGGCACGTGCACGATTCCTTTCTTGACTATATCGTGTGGCTTCATCCACGTGATATCCTCGCCCATGAAGCGGATGATGCCAGGCCTCGGGCGTTGCAAGCCAGATATGGTGCGCAGCGTGCTGGT
>WFSD01000320.1 GCA_015486235.1 Anaerolineae bacterium | reverse complement strand
CTCTTCCCGCATCCGGAAGGTCCCGTGAGCAGGACGAATTCGCCATCTTCTACCCGGAGGCTGACGTTTTTCAGTGCCTCCTGGCTGCCGTACTGCACCGACACGGATTGGAGTTCGATCATCGACGCTCCCCCAGCATGTCCCTGGACACATCCAGCACCCCGGCATCAGGCCATCGTTTTAGAGCTTTTGGAACCAGGTCTGGCCTGACCACTACCAGAGCCAGCAGGTAGTTTCTTGAATCCAAAGCATCCAGACCTGCCAGCAGTCCTGCTCCACGCTCCATTTCCAGTGGGCCTACCTCGTCCACTACCAACAGGTCGCAAGGGATGGCATCCTGGAGAGATGAATTTCCCCATTCGATCGTTGATTCATCGAAGTCCCAGGAGGTAGTGTGGAGGGTATTGCCCGGAGGCCTGCCATCTCGACGGAACGCCAGCCTGCGTGTGCTGCTGGGGCGCAGGCGCATGAGGTCTATGGCGGTTTTCGTCGAGGCGTCGAAGCGAGGGAGGGAGATCACGCCTGCCACGTCCAGGCCATAGGCGCGGGCCAGGAGTGCCATCTCGACGCAGAAAGAGGACTTGCCGGAGCCTTTTGGGCCGGTTACGATGATGATTTGGCTTCTTGAACGAGAAAGCCGCTGCCAAAAGGAGACAGTGGCAAGTGGACGCACTGAGTCTTTGCTCAATTTGCAATCCCCCTTCCGAACACGAGGTAATCGGGGTACCCCCACACCCGGCCCACGATGCAACCATGAAGAATGCGCCCCATGGTCTATCCATGGCATGGCCAGAGTCCCGTGGTGCGTTGCGCTTCAGGCACAATGGCTCGGAGAACAATCATAAATTGCGATGATCTGTGCGGGTCCCGATAGCAAGGCCGTCTCATACGAAAATGCCTGGAAAGCCGATCTCGACGCATTGCGCGCCTCAGGTGGCAACGCACGAGGGTCCTGTGATACATTTATCTCAGCCACAGCACGTCCCCCCATGGGCTACGCAGTGAGAATCAGTTGGCTCTCCGGTACGGTTTCGCCGGCTCAGCTTCCCACTAACGATTTGACTGCTTCCAGCGTCGGGGGGATGATGGGAGGTTCGGGCACCGTTTTCATCGCACTGGTGATGTCCTTCAGGCCGGAGCCGGTCAGGAGCACCACCACGCGCTCATCTGGATCGACCATACCTCCGGCTACCGCTCTCTCCAACCCAGCGTAGGCGGCGGCAGCAGCGGGTTCCACGAAAACGCCGGTGTTTCGGGCAACGGTGGGGATAGCGGCAAGGATTTCATCATCCGTAACGCGCAGGTAAGCGCCGCCGGTCTCCCGCACGGCAGCCAGTGCTTTGTTGCGATCGCGCGGCAGGCCGGCGACAATGCTATCGGCCACCGAATGTGCTTCTATCGGCTTCATCTCCCAGCCTTGCAACCCTTGCTCCCAAGCCTGCACAAGAGGATCGGAACCAGCAGCCTGCACACCCATGATCTTCGGCATGTGATCGATCCAGCCCAGCGCCAACAGATCCTTCAGCCCTTTGTGGATGCCGCCGATGATGCAACCATCCCCCACAGGGACGAAAATCCGATCGGGCGCTTTCCAGTCGAGCTGCTCGCAGATTTCCAGCGCTGCTGTTTTCTTCCCTTCGGTCATGTAGGGATTGTAGGCGGTATTCCGGTTGTACCAGCCGAACTTCCTGGCGACTTTCAGCGTGAGCTCAAAAGCGTCGTCGTAAGTGCCGTCCACCAACATCACGCGAGCGCCGTAAACGAGGTGCTGGGCGATCTTGGCCGGTGGCGCGGTCTTAGGTACAAAGATGACCGACGGAAGGCCCACGCTTGCCGCCAAGCCAGCCAGCGCGGCCGCAGCATTGCCAGTGCTTGCCGTGGTGATCACCTTCGCACCTTTTTCCAGCGCTTTCACCACCGCCAATGCCGACGCCCTGTCCTTGAAAGATGCCGTTGGCTCGGCGGTATCGTCCTTCACCCAGAGGTGCTTCAGCTCCAATCTATCCGCCAGACGCGGCGCGGGGTAGAGTGGCGTCCACCCGACCCGCAACGGAGGGACCGGGGAATCCGGCTCCACTGGCAGAAGTGGCTTGTACCGCCAGATGGTGGGTTCCTTGCTTGCTGCCAGGTCTTCCTTGCTGAACCTGCTGGCGATCACGTCATAGTCGTAGACCACGTCGAGGGTCCCATCGTCGCCATGCCTGGGGCAGACATACTCCACTTCCTCCGGCGAGTATTCCGCCCCACAAATAGTGCATTTCAAAGATTTCACATGATCCATTTCACATCTCCCTGAGAGGCAGCACATCTGGCACTGCCTCGTTCTCTAAAATTTGGACTTTTGACAATCGGGCTGCCCTGTTAGGCTGAGCTTTTCGCCTTGAAGGCAAGAGAGGAGGGATGGTACATCTTGTGGTCGGGCAAAGCCCGACTACAAGATGTACCCTTTCTTCCCGGTCATGTGCCAGGCGTGAAGCCCCAGAAAGCTCCGTTTCCGCTTTGTCAAAAGTCCAATCTAAAATGCAGACCAGGTGTATTACCGGCGGTGCTCGCGGGGTGAAGTGTGTAGAACAAGCCTGCAACCCATCCTACATGCGAGCGCATCCCTGTGCCCCATCAACATTTCGATGAAAATTATACAGCACCCCCTGGGGATTGTACAGTTGCGATGTCTGATGTCTGACAAGCAATCTGTTGGTGCGCTTTTCCATGTGCCTTGGTGCCTTGGTGCCTTGGGAGTCACGGGATCCACCGCGCAGATGCGGGGGTGACACGCAGCGCATGCAAGCGAGCGCAGGAGCAAAAGCTTCTCACGGGGAGCCTTACTTTCGCCGCTTCCCATGAGAGGGCGCCTGGAAACTCCAGAGGAGTAGCGTAAGCCTCCACCGAGTCAGCGAATCCGTGAGAGCCCTTGTGGGAAAGAGCTTTTCACCTGTTCACCCTATCTGCCGACTTTCGTCAATCATGCTGGCGAGCAACCATTTTCCCAGGGGCTTCGCGCTATGTCGACGCTAGCGAACGGTTAACGTTCCTCTAGCGTTTTTCTAGCGGTCTACTTTTACAATGGATTGCAAGCGGGGGGCGTCGCTCTCGAGCGCACGGCCCCATTTCCCCGCCCGGCGACAACCGAGATGGGAGATACGTAGGGGGAATTATGAAATCGGACAAATTGACACAGAAAGCACAGGAAGCGCTAGTCGACGCCCAGGAAAGGGCGATGCGATATAACCATAGCCAGATAGAACCAGAGCACCTGCTGGCCTCGCTGCTGGAGCAGGAAGGCGGCGTGGTCCCGCAGATCGTCCAGAAGCTGGGAGTCCAGCCTGGGGCGCTCCTGAGCCAGATAGAAGCGGTATTGCAGCAAAGACCACGAGTTTATGGTGCTGCTGCACAGATCGGCATCTCGCCGGAGCTTCAGCGTGTCCTGGCGAATGCCGAGGTGATTGCGTCTCAGATGCAGGATGAGTACGTCTCCACGGAACACCTGTTCCTGGCCATGACCGGCAAGAGCGCCGGGGGCGTGGCTGGGCTGCTGGCGCAGAACGACATCACAGAGGATAGCATCAAGCAAGCGTTGGTAAGCATCCGCGGCAGCCACCGCGTGACAGATCAAAATCCGGAAGTGAAGTATCAGGCCCTGGAGAAATACGGCCGAGACCTGACGCAGATGGCTCGCATGGGCAAGCTCGATCCAGTCATCGGCAGGGACGAGGAAATCCGCAGAACGATGCAGATCCTGAGCCGCCGGACCAAGAACAATCCAGTCCTGGTGGGCGAGCCTGGCGTCGGCAAGACAGCCATTGTGGAAGGACTGGCCCAGCGGATCGTCCGCGGCGACGTGCCAGAAGGGCTCAAGGAGAAGCAGATTGTCCAGCTCGACATGGGTGCGTTGATCGCGGGCGCAAAGTACCGCGGCGAGTTCGAGGAACGGCTCAAAGCAGTATTGAAGGAAATCGCCGATGCCGCCGGACAGGTTATTCTGTTCATCGACGAACTGCACACAGTCGTGGGCGCTGGCGCTGCCCAGGGCTCGATGGATGCATCCAACATGCTGAAGCCGATGCTGGCTCGTGGCGAGCTCCATGCCATCGGCGCAACCACGCTGGACGAGTACCGGAAATACATCGAGAAAGATGCAGCGCTGGAGCGACGGTTTCAGCCGGTTTACGTCGACGAGCCCAGCGTCGAGGACACCATCAGCATCCTCCGCGGGCTAAAAGAGCGATACGAAGTCCATCACGGTGTGCGCATCCAGGACGGGGCCCTAATCGCTGCGGCGACATTGTCCCACCGGTACATCACCGACCGGTTCCTACCGGACAAGGCGATTGACCTGGTCGACGAGGCCGGTGCCAGGCTCAGGATGGAGATAGACAGCCAGCCTGAGGAACTGGACGAGATCGAGCGAAGGGTCATGCAACTGGAGATCGAACGCGAGGCACTGAAAAAGGAGAAAGACGAAGCATCCAGAGAGCGGCTCCAGAAGATCGAGAAAGAGCTGGCCGATATTCGGGAGAAGGCAAACGCCCTTCGGGCCAGGTGGAATGCCGAGAAAGAGGCAATCCAGGAAGTCCACCAGCTCCAAAAAGAGATCGAGCAAGTCCAACACGAGATCGAGGTCGCTCAGCGGGCCCTGGATTACACCAAAGCCGCCGAGCTCCAGTACGGCAGGCTGGTGGAACTCCAGAAGCAACTAGAGGAAAGCGAAAAACACCTGAAGGAGCTCCAGAAGGACGGCGCACTACTCAAACTGGAGGTCACGCCGGAGGACGTCGCTGAAGTGGTCTCCCGCTGGACTGGCATCCCGGTCAGCAAATTGCTGGAAGGCGAGAAAGAGAAACTCTTGCACATGGAGGAACGGATTCATCAGCGATTGGTCGACCAGAACGAAGCGGTTAGCGCTGTCGCCAACGCTGTCAGGCGTGCCAGAGCTGGCCTGCAAGACCCAAACCGACCACTGGGCAGCTTCATCTTTCTTGGGCCCACGGGCGTCGGTAAGACGGAGCTTGCACGTGCGCTGGCGGAGTTTCTGTTCGATGACGAGCATGCTATGATCCGAATCGACATGAGCGAGTACCAGGAGCGACACACCGTCAGCAGGCTCATCGGCGCGCCGCCCGGATACGTGGGCTACGAAGAAGGAGGCCAGCTGACGGAAGCAGTCCGCCGGAGACCGTACAGCGTGGTGCTTTTCGATGAGATCGAGAAAGCGCACCCGGAAGTGTTCAATGTCTTGTTGCAAGTGCTCGACGACGGCCGCCTGACAGACGGGCATGGGAGGACTGTGGATTTCCGGAACACGATCATCGTGATGACTTCCAACATCGGAAGCCAGTGGATTCGGGATCTGGTGCAGACGGATCAGGAAGCGATGCGTCGGAAAGTAATGGAGGAGTTGAACCGGCACTTCCGACCGGAGTTCCTGAACCGTGTGGACGAAACGATCATTTTCAGACCGCTGACCAAGGAGGACCTGAAGCAGATCGTGGAGATCCAGCTCCGCAGATTGCATGGGTTGCTGGCAGACCGGCATATCGCCATCGTGCTGACAGATGCGGCCAAGGAATACCTTGCGGACAAAGGCTATGATCTTGTGTTCGGTGCGAGGCCGCTGAAGCGGGCAATCCAGCGGTACCTGCAGGATCCGCTGGCGATGGAACTGCTGAAGGGCGATTACAGGGACGGCGATCACATCCTGGTGGACGTGCAGGGAGACGAGCTTGTGTTCCTGAAGCAAGGGAAGATGGAGCCAGTTGCAGCGTAAGACGTATTTTCTCTCTGCCATGAGCGCTGGAGCCCAACATTCCGAAGTAGGGGTGAGCCGTCTGGCTCGACAGCTTTTGTGGAACCGGATTGGCTGTCACCCTGCCCCGACCCCCGAACGCCGAATTCGGACGATGAGAAAACTCCACTGAGACTCGAAGTGAAAATGCGGAAAGCGGGCTGGAGCCCTCTCGGGCCTCCAGGAGAAGCGAAAAGCCCCGGGCCAACCGGGGCTTTTGTCGTGTGCCGAAGGTGGGATTTGAACCCACACGGGCCAATGCCCACTGCGCCCTGAACGCAGCGCGTCTGCCTGTTCCGCCACTTCGGCTCACTTCCGATTCCAAATTTATCATACGTTCCTGTATTTTGTCAAATAGCGCCGGACGAGGGAAAACGAGGTAATTTCTGGGGGCCCTACGGCCCCCCAGAAATTACCTGCCTCTTGGGAGGCTTTCGTCAACCCGTGGCAAGCCACAGCACAAACCCTGTATCGAGTGTGAGGGCTCCCAGGAGCGTTTCCGGGTCTTGATTTGCTTCGAAAGCCCGACGAGAATCCTTTCCCTCACTCGAACGGGCCATGCCGTAATTTTTCTTCTTCCACGGGCGAGAAAAGGTGCTGTACCTTTTCTATGTCCTTTTCTTTTACCAAAGCCGTCACCCGGTCACCGGGCCGGAGGACCACGTCGCCGTGGATTATCACCACGTTGCCGCCCCTGCGGAGGGTTACCAAAAGCGCTCCTTCCGGCATTCTCGCTTTCTTTATTGGCTTGCCGACAACAGGCGCCCCAGGCTGTACCACGAACTCCCTCACTTCCAAGCCGGTCAGGTGCGCGAGTTGCATCCTGTCCTCTTTGGTGTGGGATTCCAGGCGTTTCTGGATACCACGTTGATATGCTCGTATCACATCCACCCTCCTGAGCATCCCAAGCAGGTGCGATGGGTCGTCGCGCTCGACCACCGGGATGCGTCCGACATCTTTCATCCCCATCAACTTCAAGGCATGCCACACTGGTTCATCCGGGTAAACCAACGAGGGGCTGGT
>WFSD01000319.1 GCA_015486235.1 Anaerolineae bacterium | reverse complement strand
TTGACCTCGTCCAGGCGTTCCTCCAGGTGCTTCTTCAGCGCCTCGAGCCATTCCTTGCGCTCGGATTTGGCCGGGCCACCCCACGACCAGCCCCAGCGCGGGTGCGGAGTCTCTTCCGCTTCCTGCCAGGGCGACCGGGGCGGATGGCCATATGGCTTCCTATATCCCCAGAACCCTTTCATCGATCTCACCTCCTTTCAAAGGATATTCGGTATTGCTTATAACTCAGGGCAAAAAAACACCCTCAAAGCGATCTTGATCCTCCGTAACTGTTCAGGGGCGATCCCTCACCGCAGAGAGCACTCTGTGAACGCAGAGAAACAAGAAGCCGTTGGCAGTCAGCCGTTAGCCGACAGCAGCTTTTATCCTCGCGACAAGCTCTTTGCGAGAGCTAACGGCTATCGGCCAACAGCTAGCGGCTCTTAGTCCTCGGCGGTGAGATTTACCTCATCCGCGTTGCCTGCACTCTACTGCGGGCGTACAGCCTGAACAGTTACGACCCTCCTCAGCTGCGCTTCCACTCTGCGCTTCGTCATTTCGAACCAAACTCTGGTGCGGAACCAGAACCGCAGGCCCCACCACATGGGCTGCCGAAAGCCCCAATACCACCGCCAGCCCCGCATCCGTGGGCCCGGACCATACGCTCTTCGATACCACCGACGACGCCTCACTTCTCTCACCTCCCGATGCAATATACGGCCTTGCGAGTATCCGAACTCAAAAAATATCCTTGCCGCGTTACCGTTTCTTCCACATCTTCCTGCCGCGGGGCATCTTGCCGCCTTTGCATTTCTGCATCATCCTCTGGAACTTCGGCGACTGCTCCATCCGGCTCACAGCCCCGCTGACGATTTGCGCCTCAGCCAGGGCTTTCATCCTGTCCATAATTTCAAATACCCGGTCGTCCTTGAGCCGATAGCGCACGGCCATCCCTTCGCGCTCGGCCACCACCAGCCCCGCGTCCCGCAGGATTGCCAGGTGCTGGCTGATGTTTGCCTGCGGACGGCCGGTCCATTCCGTCAGGTCCATCACGTAAGCCCCTTCGCCACGAAGGAGCTCCAGTATCCGGAGCCTGGTGAGATGGCTCAGCGCCTGCGCTATGTTCGCCATCACGACGACGACGGTTGCCCTGTCGATTTCCCCCATCCCGCACCACCTTATTCATCGTTCCGAATACAGTATACACGATGCCGACGGGTTTGTCAAGGGGTAATCGCCGAAGGGAGAGCGAAGCAATTCCTGGGGGCCCGTAGGGCCCCCAGGAATCCCCAGAACCGTTATCGCTCTACATCAACCCCAACGGCAAGTAGCGGATCGCTTCAGATGGAGCGATTTCGTGCTTTCGATTTGCTTCGAAAGCCCCCAGGGGGAATTGCTTCGCCCTCCCTCGGTTTCGAGAATTGACACGGAAGCGGGCCAGGTGGTATCCTTAGTTGTACAATGCCTGACCAAGTCTGGTCTATATGGAGGAAAAGTCATGCCAGCGGTGAAAGTGAACATTTATCAGGCAAAGACCAACCTGTCCAGGTTGATCGGGGAAGTTCAGGAGGGGAAAGAGGTGATCATTGCCAGGGCTGGACGTCCTGTTGCGAAGCTCGTACCGTTCCAAACCCCCAGGAAGTTAGGGATGCTGAAGGGAAAGTTAAGCATTCCCGATGATTTCGACGAGCCACTTCCTGAGGATGTCCTTGCAGCATTCGAAGGAGCCGAGTGATGCGAATCCTCCTCGATACACATGTGCTGCTGTGGGCTTTGGCCGAGCCAGACCGCCTGCCTGAAGATGTCCGGGAGCAACTCGTATCTCCTGACAACGAAGTGCTGTTCAGCGCAGCCAGCATCTGGGAGATAGCAATCAAGGCACAAATTGGCCGCCTGCCGTTGTCCATACCCGTTGAGGAGATTGTCGAAACCGCGCAGGCATCGGGCTTCCAGGAATTGCCGGTCCAGTCCGTACACGCTGCCGGGGTATACAGGCTTCCTCTCTACCATCGCGATCCCTTTGATCGTATCCTGGTGGCTCAGGCCATTGCAGAACCGGCACACCTGCTCACCGCTGACAAAATGCTTGCACAATACTCGGAACTTGTGGTGACGATCGGAAAGCATTGACTCCGCCGCTGTCACCCCGGAAGCTGCGCCGTTTTGTGGACCCGAGGGAAGCTCAACTGCAAAAGAGGCGACCGATGAACGATGGAATGGGATACCTTTCGGACGCTCCCGCCAGGGAAGACGGCCTGAAACTCGACGCTTTCAGGGACTCTCTGCTGGAGATATTGCTGAACGCCGAGACGCCGTTGACCGTGGGGGTGTTCGGCACGTGGGGCAGCGGGAAGAGCACCATCCTCTCCATGCTCAAACGGGAAATCGACGCCAGGAAGCTGCACTATCTCCGCACAGTGTGGTTCACGGCATGGAAGTACGACAAGGAAGATGCCCTCTGGCGCTCTTTCGTGCTGCGGGTGGTGGACGGGCTGTATCCGGGGGACGAAAATGGAGAAAGGTTGGCTCCCGAAGACCTGGACGATGGGCAAAGAGAGGCAGTGGCGCTTCTGGACAGGCTCGAAAGGGCGGTGTACGAGACGGTTTACTGGCAGGGAGAGAGCCGGTGGGCGCTGAACGCCGAATCCCTCGTGAAAGAGGGCTTCCGTCTTCCGCTCTGGCTTGCCTCTCACCTGGCCGGGATGGGCGACGTTGCCGGAGCGATAGGGCTCAAGCCTGACCTGGCGAACCTGCTGGAGCGCAAGGTGAGGGAATATCACATGGGCCAGTTGCAGTTCATGGAACAGTTCTCTGACGAGTTCGAGGAAGCCGTGAGGCTCGTCCTGCGTGGCGAAGGCAGCGAGTTCAGAGGCCGGCTTGTGGTCTTCGTGGACGATCTGGACCGCTGCCTGCCCGAGAAAGCCGTGGAAATACTCGAGGCAATCAAACTCTTCCTGGACGTCCCGGGGACGGTGTTCGTCATCGGAATGGACCGAGAGGTGATCCGGAGAGGTATCGAAACCCATTACGGCGCCCTTCTGCGCTCCGCAGTCAGGTCTGACACACCGCCTATCGATGGGGATAGATACCTGGAGAAAATCATCCAGATACCGTTCAATGTTCCGCCGCTGGATGTGGACGCCAGGCAGGATTTCATCTCCTTCCTGGAGGAGGACCTCCCACAGGAATTCAGGTTGGAGGATGTGACCCGGCAGGTGATAGCCCGCGGGGTGTTTCCAACCCCGAGGCAGGCCAAACGGGTGCTGAATATCTTCAACCTTTTGCGCCAGATAGTGCGGAACCAAGTCAAGCAGGGAGCGATAGAAAAGGACGCCACCTCCTGGCCCTTGCTGGCGAAAGCCGTGCTGATTCAGACCCAGTGGCCCGAGGTGTACAGATGGTGGCGACAATACCCAACCCTGGTTCAGACCCTGGAGGAGGAATTCGCACAGAGGCCGGTTACCGAGGAGGAAGCACTGAAAGGTCGTGTCCCCGCCCAAGAGGGTGCCGAACGAAAGCCCGAGGAGGGAGGCATTCTGGGAGAAATCCGGGAGAACCGACCCACCAGATATTCCCTTCTGGCGGAAGCGCTGAGCTACCCGAAGCGTGGGGAGGAGGACGCCGACAAAAATCGTTTCGAGGGGTTGAGCCGCAAGCAGTTGTGGGCATACATTGCACTGGTCGGTACTGTGGAGTCAGTGGAAGGTAGCGCTCCTCCGGAGGTTCCTTTGCCGAAGGACTGGATGTCCATCATTTCCGCAGGAGACGAGGTGAAGATTAGGGACATGCTCTCCGCACTGGCGGAGCAGGAGCCGGACGCTGACGGTCCCTTGCATGTTTCGATGAGAAACCGGCTGCTGGAACAAATGAGGAGCTCTTCAGTTCCCGTGAAAGTGCGTGTGAGCAGCGGCAACACCCTTGCCCGGCTGGGCGACCCTCGTTTCGATCCCAAACGCTGGTACTTGCCCGACGAGCCGCTTCTGGGCTTCGTGCCTGTACCTGCAGGAAAATTCATCATGGGGAGCGATCCGAAGAAAGACCTTGAAGCGTCGGATGATGAGCTACCACGGCATCGCTTGTCTCTTCCTGCCTACTACATCGCCCGTTACCCGGTGACCGTAGCCCAGTTCCGGGCGTTTGTCAAGGAGAGCAAGTACAGACCGGGAGACGAAGACAGCCTGCGAGGTATCGACAATCATCCCGTGGTGTTGGTCACGTGGTACGATGCGCTGGTCTACGCTGGCTGGCTGAACGAGCGACTGCGAGAAATGGCATCGGAGAAACTGGCAGGGGCCCGAAGCGAGGTGGAGAAGGATTTCTGGGGTGGGTTGAAAGAAAGACGCTACCGCGTTACTCTGCCCAGCGAAGCCGAATGGGAGAAAGCCGCTCGCGGCGGCCTGCGCCTTCCCGCCCTGTTTTTCGATCCTGCAAATCCTACTGCCTTGAACTTTCAATCTGGAACTGAAAACCCAAACCCCTATAGAATCTACCCCTGGGGGGACGAACCGGACCCCAATCGCGCTAACTACAAAGACACCGGCATTGGGGCTACGAGTGCCGTGGGCTGTTTCCCCGGCGGAAGGAGTCCCTACGGCGTGGAGGAGATGAGCGGGAACGTGTGGGAGTGGACGCGGAGTTTGTGGGGAGATTACCCTTACCCCAAAGATGCACTTGGGCAGGCGGGACGGGAAAGCATAAGCATAGAGAAGGATGACAACCGCGTGTTTCGCGGCGGCTCGTTTGGCCTTGCCCGCGTGTTTGTACGCTGTTCCATTCGTCTTGAGGAAGCTCCTAATCTTGGGCACAGGTACCTCGGCTTACGTGTCGCGGTCTCCCCATTTGGCCATGACCACTGAAAGGTGGGCAGAGGGGGGCGTGCCCCCTCTGGTTTTTTCGCGTTTAGTTCCTTGCCAACGAAATTCTTGCACATTGGGCAAGAACTTGACGCAGAGACGCAAGAGACGCAGAGGTCAACGAACCAAACGAATCAGCGAATAAGCGAATCCACGGTATGTGCGAGGAGACGGTTCCGCTGATTTGGATAGTCTCATCGGCTCCGCGTCGGCTTTTGGTTCTGGCTCGTCCAGGCCAGGAGATCACCCCCTTCTTTACCGGTTCGGCCGGCGCTCACTGCACTTTCCACACG
>WFSD01000318.1 GCA_015486235.1 Anaerolineae bacterium | reverse complement strand
TCCCTTCAGCATGGTCAAGCCAATTGCCAAAGGAGCCAAAATCAGGGACAATACGGACAGGCATACTATCAGTTTCATGCTTTTTCTCCTTGAAAAGAGTTTTCTGATAGTATGCCACAGACTTATCCAAATTGTTAAGGGACACTACCCAAACAATAGACTCCATTGGAAACAATGGCCACAGGGATGGGACAGTGCTTTCTCCGAGGGCGGAGGAGAGAGGAGTGCATATCTTGTGTGATGCAGGAGGCAATCAACGCTCCAGCGATGCGAACATAGTCAGCAATACCAGCCGCTCATTGAGCCCTGCTCTACGCAAAAACTCGACAGCCTCCGGTTCGTCGCCCCATAGATGCACTTCCACGCTTCGGGTATCCCGAAGCAGCCAGAGGACATGGGAGAGGAGGGACATGGATCTGCTGGTGCCGGAGGAAGGAGCAACATAGCAAATAACATCCCCTTCTTTCGGGGAACGCCGCACGAGCGCCCAGCCTATCAGGCTATTTTCCTCCCACATCCCCAAACGCCATGTCTGCCTGCCAAGTACAAATCTGATGAACGCCTCCCATACACGCTGTCCGAAGGTCGCGTAGAGATCGCCTGGGTGAATTGGGGCAAGCATGGATGCCACGCTGCCTGCAGTCCTACGCAGGAGAGCGAATGCCTGAGGCTCCTCTCCTGCGGCGAAAGGTCTTATCCTGTCCGGCGGCTGTTGGGATAGCAACGCCAGCGGGACATGACCCCCAACCCACCATGCCTCTCTGAAAACCTCCTTGAATCCCAGACTCTCGTAGAGCCGGATGGCCACGCTGTTCTCAGCCCTGACCTGCAGCACCGCCTCCCGTCCTCCGGATTGTCGGATGAGGTCGAGGCTTCCTTCCATGAGCTTTCTGCCGATGCCGCGCCCTCGAAAGGGCTTCGTCACCGCCACATTGGATATCCGCCACATCTTGTTCGATGGATCATAATTCTGAACCGTAGCATTTCCTACAATCCAGCCATCTTCCTCCCAAACGACTCCCGACATTCCTCGGAACATCGCCGCTTCCCAGCCAGGGAAAGCTCGGAAAACAGAGGCTGCTTTCGCCAGGGCGCGAATCTCCTGCATCGCCCTGTGGCCACGCTCGTCCATCTCCGGGGCAAACACCTCTTCGACCAGGTCTGCTACCATATGCAAGTCCCTCCCCGGATCCATGACGCGCAGCCCGTCGTTGTGCATGGGTCGAGAGACGACACTAACGCTCATGCTGCACCTCGTCGCGGGTTACAGGGGGTAACAATATCCAGAAACCCACAGCATCTACAATTCCGACCATGAGGATGATCCACCACGCTGTATGACAAAGGGAGATATCCATCAGGTGTCCGATGACCGGTATGCCAATGGCATACCCTATTCCGGCCAGAATTGGCATCATGCTCAGGTACCTGCCCCGCATGCCCTCGGGGGCTATCGCAGCTGCGTAGGCCGAACCAATCGGCCCTATGAAAATGCCGCCGAAAGCGAAAATCGTGACAGGTATCAGGAGCACCAGAGTGTTGGCCGGCAGGTACCCCGCCAGCCATACTCCAATGCCTCCGCTCATTGCTCCCACTGCCAGAAGTCGGTTTGCAGGCAATGACTTACTGGCCTTGATCAGGGGAACCTGGCAAACCGCTATGACGGCTCCCGCCCACATCATCAGGACACCGTAGTCGTGCAAAGGAAGGCCTTCTGCTTTCAGGTAGATGGCGACATTTATCGTCATCTGGCTTTGGGCAACGAACGCCAGAGAGTACAAGACGGCAAAAGTGATATATGCCCTATGACGGAGCATCTTCCCATACCCCGTCCGTTTCCCTGCTTCTCTCTGCGCACGCGTCAGGGTTTCCTGCACGAACACGAGGACCAGGAGCAGGAAGACAAAACTGGTCGCACCGTCCGTCAACAGCAAAACCGAGAAAGACTTCTCGGCCAAAAGTCCACCCAGGCCTGGGCCGAGCATTCTGGCGAGGTTCTTGAAAACCCTGAGGATAGAATATGCATCCCTGTACTTGCCTGAGGGCACCACATCGGAGATGATTGTCTCCGCGGCTGGGCCGTAAAGCGGGCTGACCAGGCCATCCAGGAGCAAGAGCAAGACCGCCTGCCAGAGCTTATCGGCAAATGCTAGCCCTACGATACTCAAACCAGAGAGAAATAGCGAGAGAACCAGCACTTTCTTGCGCCCAACCCTGTCAGATGCGGTTCCGGCGATAGGCGAAGATATCAGTGATACCAGAACGCTGGCCACTATGATGAGGCCTATGTCCAGATTCCTGATGCCAAACCGCTCCTTGAAGAACAATGAGAAAAGGCTGGAGAAGAGGGCAGCGCCCAGGGCATCTATCACCATGCCAGCGATCAACACCCAGAACTGGAGCGGATATGTACCCAGGATTTTTGCCTTGGTTTCTTTGTTCAGGAAGCTAATCATTGACCTCACTGTGCTTTTCAGGGAAAAGACCGCCCTACAAGTTCAACTGATGAAGCCGAACATACCTATCACATATTCGGAGTATATCGTTAATCTTTACGTTTAGCATTTGGGTTAGCACCAAAAATACCACACATCTCCGACATGCGCAAGTCCACCGATGGGGATGCAACAAGCTATTCCGAAAGTAGAACCACAGAAGATTAACACAGATTGGTTGAATGTTATGCGGCGAGCAAACACTCATGGCGATTACCCCCGAAAACTTGCACGAATCAAGGGACAACCTGCGAGTTATCCTGCTTTTAGCGATGCGACTACTGCCAGAATTGATCGTCGGAATCCGAGCGCTAGCCCAGTGGCAAAACCGCTGCCTCGGATGGGTGTTCGAAGCAAATCGGGAGCGCGAAATCGCCTCAGGGGCTTTCTCGGCGCTTCTGAAGCGATCCGCTACTTGCCGTTGGGGTTGACCGTAGAGCGATAACGGTTCTGGCGATTCCTGGGGGCCCTACGGGCCCCCAGGAATCGCTTCGCTCTCCCCTCGGATGTGAAAAAGTTTACTTCCTTCGGAGCATATGATACAATTACAAATGTAATCGCCAGGGCTGTGCCATCGGTGGAATACGGCCTGAGGACGACAAAAACACTACCAGCAAGATGCCGGGCCGGCGAGTCCGGCATTGAGTTTGAAAGAGAGGTAAAGTTGGAAGAACAATTCTACACTGTCCAAAAAGAGATAACTGAAGACCGCCACGCTATACTGACTGTCTCATTCGACGCAGATGAAATCAACAGGCGCGTCCTTGCAATGGCAAAAGACCTGAGAAAAAAAGTCCGTATTCCAGGATATCGTCCCGGACGAGCCTCGGCCAAAGCAGTCATCCGGTACGTTGGCAGGGAAACAATCCTGAATGAAATGGCTGACGAATTGGCGAAAGAGCTTCTCCCTGAGATCTTGAAGAAGGAGGGCCTGGAACCGGCGAACAGAAGCGTAGTAGAGACAGAGATGAATCCTTTCTCTCTAGTGTTCAAAGTGCCCCTGGAGGCGAAAGCTGTGATCAAGGAGGGGTACGATCAGGTGCGAATAGAGAAAGAAGAGCCTGTCGTTGATGAAGAGGACATACAGAAAGTACTGGAAGAGGCTCGTGAGCAGAACGCCCAGTGGGTACCCTATGAAGAACCCCTCCAGCCCGGTGACATGGTGACTATGGACCTGCTCGTAAGAGCGGATGGTGCAGAACTCCTTCACCAGGAAGATTGGGAAGTAGTAATAAAAGAGGGGGGCGTGATCAGGCCGGAGTTCGTCGAGCAAGTAACCGGCATGAAGCCCGGCGAGACAAGGACTTTCAATCTAATCTACCCTGATGACGCCAAAGTGCCGTGGGCCGGCAAGGACGCCACGTTCGAGGTCACCGTTCACACCGTAAAGCGGGAGGAGTTCCCGGATATCGACGACGAATTCGCCCGTTCGATCAGCGACAAAGAAGACCTGGAATCCCTCAAATCGGATATCAGGAGCCAGATGCTGAAAGAACTCCGGGAGCAGAAGGAAAGAGATTTCCAGAAGAAAGCGCTGGATGCTTTGCTTGAGCACAGCGAGGTGGCATATTCAGAGGATGAGGTCGACGAAAGGATCAATCTGCTCATAGCGGAGCGTAAGTCTGAGGTCGTCGAGAGCGGGTGGAAGTGGGAGACGTACCTCAAGGTGGTCGGCGAAACGGAAGAAAAATTGAAGGAAGAGCTCCGCCCATTGGCAGAGGCGCGAGTGAAAGAGCGAGCTGCTTTGAAAGCCCTGGCTGAGGTAGAGCACATCTACCTCTCCGAGGGGGAACTGGACGATCACATCAAGGAACTTATCGAGAGCAGTGAGGACTCCGAAAGCGCTGAGAAACTGTACGAGAATGACGTAATCCGGAGCATGCTGAAAGAGGATATGATAGTCTCAAAAGCGCTGAAAAGATGGCTGGAGATGGTTTCCGGAGAAGAATCGGCAGAGGATCAGGCGGAAGACACAGAAAAAGCGCAGAAGCAGACTGAGGAAGCGCCGGAAGCCCTGGAGGCTGAGGATGCTCCGGAGGAGTAAGCATTTGCCGGCGAGGCCAGGACAACGCCTTGTCGTGTTGCCGGCAAAGTGCATATGGGGGGTTATAGGATGACGCCGAGATTACCCGAGTCTTTAATACCGATGGTCATCGAGAGCACCGGTCGCGGAGAGCGGGCATACGATATATACTCGTTGCTACTCAAAGAGCGAATTGTGTTCCTGGGCACTCCTATCGACGCACAGATTGCCAATTTGATAGTCGCCCAGATCCTCTTCCTTGACCGTGAGGATCCTGAGAGGGAGATTTCGCTCTATATCAACTCGCCCGGTGGGCAGATATACCCGGGACTGGCCATTTACGATACAATCCAGTTGATACGCGCACCAATTTCCACGATAGCTGTGGGGTGGACGGCCAGCATGGCAACCGTTTTGCTCGCCGCCGGGGCCAAGGGGAAACGATATGCACTTCCCCATTCCACGATACATCTTCACCCCGCGGGCGGTGGCGCTCAGGGTTACGCCCCGGACGTGGAAATCCAGCTGAACGAACTGATGAGGATGCAACGGCTGCTTCAGCATCTGATATCGCGGCACACCGGGCAACCAATGGAGAAGGTGACCCAGGACTTCGAGCGAGATAGGTACATGAACCCGCAGGAAGCTGTAGAATACGGTCTGGTGGATGACATTCTGGGCGGGCCGGACGACGAAGTCGCATATTTGATGGGAGGAGTCGGCAGACGTTGGGCGCCGCCCGAGCCTAAGACCGAAGGGAACGGACAGGGATGAGCGATGGCGATACGATCCGACGCTGCTCTTTTTGCGGCAAGTCGGAAGACGAGGTGTTTCGCCTGTTGGCCGGGCCGAACGGCATCTACATCTGCGACGAATGCGTCCAGCTGGCCTACGAGGTGCTGAACGAAGAAAGGTCCACCTCCGGCAAGGCACCCGAGAAGAAACCGGCCGTTAGTCTTCGGAAAGTACCCCGCCCTAAGGAAATCGTAGATCGGCTGAACGAGTACGTGGTTGGGCAGAGCAAGGCGAAGAAAGTGCTGTCCGTGGCAGTGTACAACCACTACAAGCGCATAGCCAGTGCCGATGCCTCCGAGGACGACGTGGAGCTTTACAAAAGCAACATCTTGTTAATCGGGCCGACAGGCTGCGGCAAGACTTTGCTTGCAAAGACGCTAGCACGCATCCTGGACGTGCCTTTTGCCATAGCCGACGCCACAGGGCTTACCGAGGCAGGCTACGTGGGCGAGGACGTGGAAAGCATCCTTCTCCGGTTGCTCCAGGCCGCTGATTTCGACGCAGAGCGGGCCAAAGTGGGCATTATTTACATAGACGAGATAGACAAAATAGCCCGCAAAAGCGGGGGTAATCCCTCGATCACTCGAGATGTGTCCGGCGAGGGGGTGCAACAGGCGTTGTTGAAGATCATCGAAGGGACCGTGGCGAATGTGCCACCTCACGCTGGACGCAAACACCCCCAGCAGGAATTCGTCCAGCTCGACACCACTAACATCCTTTTCATCGCAGGCGGGTCTTTCGACAGTCTGGAGGACATTGTAACCAAGCGGATCGGAGGAGAGAAACGCATTGGGTTCCAAGCGGTGAAAGAGAGCCAGCTGGACCGAGAGAAAGCGCGCGCTCACATCCTGGAGCAGGTCGAGGGAGACGACCTGGTGAAATACGGTATGCTCCCGGAGTTCGTCGGGAGAATGCCGGTGGTAGTCAACGTCCACCCGCTGGACGAAGGAGCGCTGATGGAAGTACTCACGATGCCCAAGGACGCCATCGTCAAGCAGTACCAGCGCTTGTTCGCTTTGGACGGCGTAGAGCTTGTGTTTACCAACGAAGCACTTCAGGAGATAGCGCGCAAGGCGATGAAAATGTCCACTGGCGCCAGGGCGCTGCGGACTATCGTCGAGAATTTGCTCCTGGACGTGATGTATGAAATACCGTCGAGGCCAAATGCAGTCAAATGCATTATCAACGCCGACACAGTGGCAGAAGGGAAACGGCCACTGCTGCTGAACAAACAGGGACAAGTGATACTCTGGGGTGATGAAACGCTGGAGAAAACGGCATAAGAGGACGTGGGGGTACACAGATGTGTACCCCATTTTTGTCTCTACGTCCCGCGATTGCGGAGATGTAGAAACCCGATACGGGCGCATCATCCCCATCAACACATCGGAAAGCGGGACTGCCAGTGGGCAGATTGGTTTGTGAGGAATGTTCTGACGATACGGGAGAAGGGTTTTTTATGGACACCAAACTGCACCCGCGGTCGAATTTCTGGCTGGAGACGGATGAGGGAAAAGTAGCCCTCAGCACATGGAGGGTACAGCTACTGGAGAGCATAGCCGCTACCGGTTCCATAAGCGGAGCCGCGCGCCAAATGAACGTGCCGTACAGGCTGGCCTGGCAGCGCATCCGAGAGATGGAGGAACGGCTTGATATGGCTCTGGTGATAGCCCACACAGGCGGAAGCGGCGGTGGCGGGGCCAGCCTTACGCCGGATGCGGAAGAGTTGATTCGGCGCTTCCGGGAATTCCAAAACGGTCTGGAAAATATTGTGGAGAGCCACTTCGAAGCCTCTTTCGGCGGGGCAGAACGCCCGGCGTAACCCCATGTAAAGCTCCCTCAGCTGCACGAAAAGGCCCAGACACCTTCGAGTCACACTGTCCTAGCGAATCGAATGCCCATGCCGCCTCTGGAGCTTTTCGACGTGCCCGAAGCATAGCGTGGCCCATCGCTTGGGGTTGATGGATGCTGGAGATGCCTTGGGGGGAATCCTGGGGGTCCTACGGACCCCCAGGATTTGTTTCGAAATCCCTGTCCGGGAAAACGAAGCAATTGGTAGCGTTCAAAAGTAGTGGGATGAGTTCGTCTGGGCAAGGAGGCTGGGATTGCCTTTTGACCTCTCCCATCACCCTGGCCGCCTGCGGCGGCCTGCCCCTCTTCCCTCTCCCATAAAATGGGAGAGGGAAGAGGGGCGCCACAGGCCGAGTTGCAATGTGGACAATCGGCAAATCGCGTCGGGATGGCACTCTTTGAGCCATTCGCGATGCCAGGAGAGGAGACGAAATCTGCTCGACGGCCCCTCCCTCTCCCGCTCCCGCAGGCGAGGGAGGGGTTGGGGTG
>WFSD01000317.1 GCA_015486235.1 Anaerolineae bacterium | reverse complement strand
CTTCACACGGTCGACGCAGAAAGTGCACTTGTCCACCGCGGCCACGTGGTGCGGCAAGGCGCTGCCGAAGACTTTCTGCCCTTCGTCGATTTCTTCCTTTGTGTAAAGATAGCGGGCATCGTAAGGGCAGGCCTCCACGCAGAACCCGCACCCGATGCATTTGTCCTCGTCCACCAGGACGAAGCCTCCGTCGTCGTCGATGTAGCTGGCGCCCGTGGGGCAGACTTCCACGCATGGAGGATTCTCGCAGTGCATGCACAACGTGGGGAGGAACACCTCCTTCACCTGCGGGAAGTGGCCTTCCACCCAGCGCTCGACGTGAGTTCGGTATTTTTCGTCCCAGAACGGTGTTTCGTTTTCCATGGAGCACGCCGCCACGCAGGCATCGCACCCCATGCACACCGTCAGGTCCATCACCATTCCATATCGTGCCATGATCCTTTACCTCCTCACAAGACCTTTTCCACGCGCACGGTGAACTCGTTGGCGCGGAATGCACCGACCACTGCATCGTGCCGCAGCGGGACGAGCCTGTTCAGCGGAACGCCTTTGTTGAACCCAAAGCTGAGCTTGGTGTTCTGCATACCGAAAGGCGCCAGCATGAACACCGTGTCGGGGCGGATTTTCTCGGTGAGATATGCTTTCATCTTGACGCTGTAGGATGGGTCAAGAGTGTTGGTCACTTTCACCGTATCGCTGTCTTTGATCCCGAGTTCCTTCGCCTTGCCTGCGTTGATCCAGAGTCCAAACCGCTCTTCTGGCATCGTCTCCGCGATGGACATCAGCAGCGGATTGTTGGCTGTGGATGTGTAGGACATCAGTGGTGTCTTGCCGTGGGCAAAGAAGAACTCGTTGCCGGAAAGCTTGTCCGTGTCCTTCATACCCTCTTTCCACTGCGGCGGTACGTAAGACACCAACGGGTCCCAGAGCGGGTTCAGGCCGTATTTCTGGACGAAATCGGCGAACAGCAAGCTGTAGATTTCGAACCTGCCGGACGGGGTCGGAGCCGGATATTTCTCCGGGATGCGTGCTTCCTTCAGGTTTTCCTCGCCGGAGCGGAACGTGAGCACGCCTTTGGTCATCAGCTCCTTGCGGATCTTGTCCTCCGGCATCTTCGTCTCCTCGGCGATCATCCTGACACCGACGTTGAGCAGCGCCTCGCCGAACCGCTTCGTCTGCCCGCTGGCGAACTTGCCGACCTCTTCCTGAACGATCTTGATATCCCATCCCATGAGCTTGGAGAGGATGCCCCAGAACATGTCTCCCTGTCCAAACTTCTTGGCTATCTCCCACATCTGCCTGACCATGTGTCTGGAATTCGTTCCGGGCACTTTCGCCACGGGGTTTCTGGTCACCACGGCCGTGTCCGGCGACATCCCTGCCTCGAATACCAGATCGGCCCTTTCGAGGTAGGAAAGGTCGGGCAGGATCACGTCGGCGTACAGCGTTATGTCCATCGGGGCGATGTCCGATATGACCACCAGGTCGAGCTTCTCGAAAATCTCCTTGTATCTCTTCTCGTCGCCGAAAGAGCGCATCAGGTTGGCAGCGAATGAGAAGAGCGCCCGGAACCGGTACGGCTTGCCGTTGTACTGGAGCTTGCCCATGGCAGCTTCGTAAAGCCCCATGTCTCCGAAGAGCGTGTACGCAACGCCCTGCTTGCCAGACTTGAATTGCCCTTCGCTCCAGGCGTGGTTGATGGAAGGATGCTTGTGCGGGAAAGCGTTAGGGTTGTCGAAGAACATCTCCTTCGACATCAACGGCATCATCAGGCCGGGTGCCGAAGAAGGCTGCTTTCCAGCCCTGATCGTCTCCCAGTACTTGACCACGCTCTCACGATAGCCTCCTGCGAAGTTCCAGCCGCCCACGGTGTCGATCCTGCCCATGAGCGCCATGATGATCGCCTGGGCTTTCCGCAACTGAACGGTGTTGGCATACCTTGCGCCGTACCACCCTGGCTCGATGAGCGGGCGCTTGGCGGAGAAGAACGTGCCGAAGATTTCTTTGATGGTTCCGGCGTCGATGTCCGTAATCTTCGCAGCCCAGTCGACAGTGTAGTCCTTGACCGAATCCTTCAACGCCCGGAAGATAGTGACCACAGGCTTACCGTCGAGTTTCAGATCGGCCGGAGCTTCCAGCGCAGGCTGGATGTCATTCCCTTTGATGTCCTTCAGGTTGGTGCCCATTCCGGCCGGGACTTTCACCACTTTCTTCGATTTCTCGTCGTACACATAGAACAGCTTTGGCCGACCGCTTTTCTCGTCCATCTCCATCGCGGGCATGACCATCCCCTTCATGGAGAAAGCGAGGAACGGAGCGTTGGTGAAGCTCCTGGTGTACCCGGCATCGTAGTGCTTCCCGTAAATCGTCTGGCGGAGCATCGCCAGGATGAACGCTGGGTCGGTTCCGGGCTTGATGGGCACCCATTTCGTTGCCTTGGCTCCGAGTTCGGAGAGCCTCGGATCCAGCACGAATACCTTTGCACCCTTTGCCAGTGCCTTCGAGAACCGAACCGCACGCCCGGTGGCGATTCCGGAGATGGAAGCATTACTGCGGAGCGCCAGGATCACATCGGCGTTCTCGTAATCGGAAATCGTTTCGTCGTGGACGTTGAAGTTTCCGGTCAGGGCGTCCAGGCCCAGGTGCTCGGGGGAAACGCAGTGCTGGAGCGGCGTTCCCAGGATGTTGGGGCTGCCCATAGCAAGGGCAAAGGCAATGACTGGCGGGCGGTACATCGCGCAGGTGATCCAGCCGCCGGCCACGACGATCTCGTAAGGCTGGATTCCTTTCTCTTTCATCTTCCTGGCGATGTAATCGTAGGCCTCGTCCCAGGTTGCTTCGCGGAACTTCCAGGTGCCTCGCTTGCTCCCCTCGACCCGAATCATCGGCTTCTTGATTCGGTCCGGGTTGTACGTGCGGAACACGCCGGACTGGCCTCGGGCGCAGATCTTGCCGAGGTTGTACGGATGATAAGGATTTCCTTCGATCTTGACTGCACGCTCCACGCCACCCACTTTCTTCACAGCGTATTGGATGCCGCAGGTACTGGCGCACATGGTGCAGACGCTTGGCCGCCACTCTGCCCCGACGGTGATATTCTGGGCGTGTTTCTTGCCATCTTTCGTCCAGCGAGGAGCTTTGAAAATACCTCCTATGCCGCTGGAGGGACGCAAGAACATCATCCCGGCACCAGCTACGGCGCTACCTTTTAGAAAATCGCGTCTCGTAACTCTTGTGCTCATAGATCCCTCCTTCGACGATCATAATGAAGTTGTGCCTTTGGCCTGCATATCTACAACGCTGACTTTCGGCGCCCCGAAGAACGCCGAATCTCCCCACGAAAGGATACGGGGGCAATCGCTCTTGCGGAGATATTCGTGAAAAACGTCTTCCGAACTGGAGTACGGAAAACACCCGGCGAGACAGGGCTCTTCGTGTGCGCCTCGATGTGGAAGGTACACTCACCAGGTCCCGGGCCGAGCATTTCGAACGAAGTGATATTGATGAGCCTCGAGCGCGGGGAGAGGGCATTCCGGACAAACAATGCTCCATCCCCCACAAGGGAACGCAACCCACGAGCGGGTAAGTTTCTCATCGCCCGGCCCCACAAGTATGCACCAGCATGGACGTAAACATATCTCCCCCTGAGCAAGCTTTGTTGCGAGGTCTTAAGCATTATAATTGCACCACCGGAAATGTCAAATCCCCTCTTGGGAAGGGCTCTCGGAGCAAGCCAGAGGCCGGGGCTTCTGGTCCCCGCAATTCCTGCCGATTGCCCGACGAGCAGTTCCCGGCAGACCGCGTCCGTCTGTCGGTGCTTTACTCCAAATAGCCAAGCGGCAGGCCCTCGTGTCGCCAATGTGCTCTGGAAGCGGCCTGCTCCGATTAATCAAACATTGTATACACCATAGTAGCATATCTTGTCAAGTTTCACCGCCGAAATGCACTTCTGGGATTCTGAAGCAAATCCTGGGAGCCCGCAGGGCTCCCAGGATTCCCCTGAACCGTCGTCGGTCTCCATCGACCCCGATGGTGAACGCGATCCGCCCTAGTGGCTCGTCAAGCAAAATATTGTGAGCAATGGTCTCTGATGGGCAGAGGCAATCCTTTGGGCGGGACAAGCCCTGCCCCTACGACGGCGTCATTCT
>WFSD01000316.1 GCA_015486235.1 Anaerolineae bacterium | reverse complement strand
GTGTTCACAAGTTGATCCAGGGATCGATCCTGCAGGGCGTGGTCCAGGATGTCCGCGTCGGCATAGAACCGGGCAGGAACACGCATATCTCTCCGGTAGTCCTTTGGTATCTCGTACAGGTATGGCGTAATCTTTCGTATCGATTTGCTTTCCATCTTGCCCTCCCAAGACAGCCCGCGTTTTACGCAAGCCCTTGGCGCTGAACGACGAATCGGCGGATTCGGCGGCCCAACCATTCTGCCGATTTGCCTGTCCGTTCGTTTACCGAATTCATTAGACTTTGCTGGAGACGATGTCTGCGGGAAAGGGGCAGTGCTTCTCCGAGGGATGTATTCTTGTGTGGTGGCATAGTCACCACATAAGACATACCACTCACTTCTTCCTCACCGCTGCAATCCCCTTGCCTTCATGCCCGTATCCTGTATTCCCGATAAAGTCTGTTCATCCGCCGATTTGCGACATTTCCCTGTTGGTAGGAAATTTCTTTTCGTCCAACTGATGGCCCCAGGGCTTCCGCCAGGCGGCCTCCCGGATGATCTTTTTTATCTCGTCATAGGAGGCGCCATTCCTGAGAGGTCCCAGCAGGTCCTCCTCGTCGTCATGCAACAGGCAGAGACGCAGGCGGCCGTCGGCTGTCAATCGCAGGCGAGTACATCCCGCGCAGAATGGTGCGGTGACCGAGCTGATGAACCCCAGAGTCCCCATAGCCCCTGGAATCCGGAAAGGTCTCGACGGATCCTCGCCGTTATATCCCGGCACCTCCTCTAATGGCCCGAACTCCTGCTCGATCCTGCCTCTGGTCTCGCCGGAGGGAACCAGAGATTCCAGGGCGAACATGCCCTCGCTCCCAAGTGGCATCAATTCAATAAACCTGACTTCCCAGGGGTGAGTCAAAGTAAGCCGTGCCAGATCGACCACGTCTTCTTCGTTGTACCCTCTGACCACCACTGTGTTCAATTTGATGGGGGTCAGTCCCACCTCCTCGGCGGTCAAGATGCCCTGCCAGGTATCCGCCAGGCTGCCGCGACGGGTGATCCGGCGGAATTTTGCCGGGTCCAGTGAGTCGAGGCTGATGTTCACTCTGTCCAGCCCGGCGTCTGCCAGGGTGCGGGCGTGCTGCGCCAGCATGGAGCCATTGGTGGTCATGGAAAGATCGCGTACTCCCATATTTTTTATCTCACGTACCAGCCTGGGCAGGCCGGCCCGGAGCATCGGCTCGCCGCCGGTCAGGCGGATTTTGTCAACACCCAGTTCCACAAAAGCACGCGTCAGGAGCAAGATTTCGTCGTCCTGCATGAGGTCTGCTTTGGCTTTGAATTTGATGTTCTCAGGCATGCAATAAACGCACCGGAAGTTGCACGCGTCAATCAGAGAAATGCGAAGGTAATGAAGGTATCTTCCAAATTTATCACGGAGCAATGCGAGCCTCCTGCTCTAAAAGCCGTTGGTCGACAGATGGAAGGCATGTCGGCGCTTGGCTGGTTGCTGGACATCGTTGTCGATTTCGTTCATCCCATATCTCCGGGATGGGCTGGGACGAAATAGCCGCAAGTGATTGCCCTCCGGGTACCGGGAGAGAGCGGCTCGATTTTCCGCTGGAGTATGGAGGAGATGAGCCAGCGATCCATGTAGCAAAAACCAGCATCGCTCAGAGCGCTGTAAGGGCAATTGTGGACCAGCAGGTAATACCCAGCACCATCTCCTGATTTCTCCCACCGTGCCAGATACCCCCGTTCCGAGAGGAATTTTGCCGTGGCCTCCAGGCGTCCCTCGATGCCATCCGCACCCTGGAAGTCGCTGGCTTCTTCCAGAATTCTCCCAGCTACGTTCCGGAGGATGCTTTCAATTTGATCTTCTGTCAGTCTCTCTTTGAGCTCCTCTAGCAGGTACCTGATGAGTTTCTCGTAATCGGCGGAGAAATAACGTCCGGCTTCTGGAGTTGCTTCGTAAAGCACCTGGGGCCGCCCGACTCCCCCGCTGTTCAGAATTCCGGAGGAAGAGACCAGGCCTTCTCGAATGAGTATCCCAAGGTGGTGGCGCACGGATACCGGCGCGAGGCCAAGGTCGCCTGCCAGATCGTTTACTGTGGCCTTCCCGTTCAGTTTCAGCAGTTCCAGGATTTGTCTGCGCGTTTTCTGTAGCTCCGCCATGCTGTCTTTGCCGCCTTGTCTCGGATTGCATCGTTATTCTAGCACGGATCAACGGTAGCGGTCAATTGTTAAGGCAAATCGGACGCCCGGAAATGCTCCTGGGAGCCCTCACACTCGATACAGGGCCTTTGCTGTGGCTTGCCAGGGGCTGACGAAAGCCTCCCCTAAGGCGGGTTAATTTCTGGGGGCCCTATGGGCCCCCAAGAAATCACTTCGTTTTCCCCAGCAGGGCTTTCGAGGCAAATCAAGGCCCGGAAACGCTCCTGGGGGACCTCACACTCGATACAGGGCCTTTGCTGTGGCTTGCCAGTGGTTGACGGAAGCCTCCCCTAAGGCAGGTTGATTTCT
>WFSD01000315.1 GCA_015486235.1 Anaerolineae bacterium | reverse complement strand
CGTTGCTACCAAGATTTTCGGCATCCCTATCCGGCCGGAGCACGTTATAGACGAGACCCTCCGGCCGCTTACCGTTCATTCATCACTTGCCGTCAATGATTCGCCTTCTGCTCTCCGCGATGCTGTCCTCTCGGGCTTGCCAGAGCCATCATACGACGCATTCATCGCCCACCCGATCACGGCATGGATAGAGCAAACCTTTGGAGTGGAACCAGAGGATGGCCACCTGAAGCGTCGCACGCCCATTACACTGGACGAAGGTTCCCGCCAACTGACCAGGCTCACCGGTCTTGACGAGAAGACATGTCGCACGTATTTGCAGGAGATGTTCCGCCTGGGGAGCCAGGTCTATACTCCTGATGGCGACCCCGTCTTCGCTTTCAAACTGCACCAGTTTGTCTCACAAGGCGGGTCTGTATATGCCACTTTGGAGCCGCGAGCCAAACGCTATCTCACGCTGGAAGGCCAGCACTATGCACCTGGCGAGGAGCAAGACCGGCTCCTCTTCCCTCTCCTCTTCTGCCGTGAGTGTGGTCAGGAATATTACATGGCGTACTGGGACAAGGATAACAATCGCGTTGCACCTCTCGTTCCTGAGGTCTTGGCTGAATTGGATGAAGAGGCCGACATTCACGAAGGGTATCTGCTGCTCGATGACCCTGAGGACCCAATCTGGGATGAAAGCCGTGAGGATGAGCTTCCTGATTCCTGGTTCCGTCAGACAAGGCGTGGTCGCAGCGTGAAAAAGAACTTCCGCGATCACATTCCGCAGCGTTTGTGGGTCTACCCTGATGGCACGATTAGTCCAACGTCTTCCCCTGACCCTTCGCATTCGACTCGCCCTGTCTTGGCGTGGTTCATCCAGCGTCCTTTCCTCACGTGCCTCAATTGCGGAGCCGCATACACCAAGCGGGAGGGGGAGTTTCGCAAGTTGGCACGTCTTTCCAACGAAGGACGCAGTACAGCTACAACCCTTTTTACTCTTTCCACTGTGGCAGAACTACGCCGCCAGGAAGACGTGGAACCAGAAGCCCGAAAACTCCTCAGTTTTACCGACAACCGGCAGGATGCCTCCCTCCAGGCCGGGCATTTCAACGACTTCGTTCAGGTGGCACTACTGCGCTCCGCCATATACCATGCTCTCCCTGACAATGGAGCATTGGATCACACGAACATTGCCGATCGCGTGGTGGGAAAACTCGATCTTCCTCAACAAGTCTACGCCCGGGAAGCGGGCAAATATGGGGCACTCCCGCGTACCAACCGCAGGGCACTCCAAGCTTTGGTCGAGTACCGAATTTACGAAGACCTGCGCCGCGGCTGGCGTGTGGTTCAGCCGAACCTGGAGGAAACCGGCCTGTTGCGCATTGACTACGTCGATCTGGATCTGCTCTCCAAGGACCCAGAACCATGGCAAAGCCATCCCCTGTTGGCGAACTCAGAACCGCGCGTGCGAGAGCGAGTGGCTCGGGCCTTTTTGGACCATTTGCGTCGTTCTCTGGCCATTGATGCTGCCTGTCTGAACCCGGTCGAGCAGGAGAAGCTCGTGCGACAGGTCAATCAGACACTGAAAGATCCGTGGACTCTGGAGGAAACTGCTCTTCGAAGGGCCACCTGGTTTGTCACTGGGGGGAGAACAGGGAAAGGGGAACACAGCCTTTCAGCGCGCAGTGCCTTGGGGCGATTCCTTCGTTCTAAACGTGCCTGGCCCCAACTTCAGCAAATGCTGACCACCGAGGAATACGAAGCTTTCCTGCCGATTTGGATAGATATTCTTCGCGGAGCGGGTTATGTCGTCGCGAGGGAGGATGGGAGTGCCATCCAGTTGCGTGCCGATGCACTCCGTTGGCTTCGCGGGGGCGGAACACCTTCTGAGCTTGACCCGGTGCGGTCGCGCCGTCTGCGTTTTGCGGAAGGCCAGGCCGAGGCACGCCAGCCAAACGAGTTCTTCAGACGTTTTTATGCAGATGTCGCCCGTGACCTGGGCACTATGGAAGGGCGTGAACACACAGGGCAGGTCCCTAAAGATTTCCGCATCCGACGGGAAGAACGATTCCGTAAGGGGGAATTAGCTGCGCTGTTCTGCTCTCCCACCATGGAATTAGGCATTGACATCAAAGACCTGAACGTGGTCCACATGCGAAATGTACCACCGTCGCCAGCAAACTATGCTCAACGGAGCGGTAGGGCCGGACGGAGTGGGCAGCCTGCGCTCGTGGTTACATACTGTGCTATCGGCAGTGGGCACGATCAGTACTTTTTCCGTCGTCCAGAGCAGATGGTCTCGGGCGTGGTGGTGCCCCCGCGGCTGGATTTGGGCAACGAGGAGCTAGCCCGCGCACACGTGCACGCCATCTGGCTGGCTTATACCGGCGTTTCCCTGGGGCACTCCATTCTGGAGGTGCTGGGCGTGAGCCAGCCAGGGTACCCCTTGAAGGAGAATGTGACTCACTACATCCATTTATCGCCGCGCCGACTGCGGGAATGTTACGAAGAGGCACGGCGCGTGTTGACATCATGCGAACCCGATATTACCCAGGCTGGTTGGTACTCGGATGAGTGGTTGGATCAAGTGCTGGCTGAGGTTCCACGCGCATTCGACCGCTCTTTTGACCGCTGGCGAGAGATGTACGCAGCGGCGGAGCGCCAATTACAAGAAGCACGAGCCATCATCGACAGCGTGTACGTCGACCGACGGAACAGACAGCAACGTAAAGAAGCGGAACGTCAGGAGCGAGAGGCCAAGCGTCAGAAAGATTTGCTCTGCAATTTCGAGGGAGCTGGAGAGGCAGATTTCTACCCTTACCGTTACCTGGCAAGCGAGGGTTTTCTGCCCGGTTACAATTTCCCACGTCTCCCGATCCGCGCTTTCCTTCCCCTGCGCAGGGACATTGGTGAGTTCATCTCTCGCCCTCGCTTCCTGGCACTCACCGAGTTTGGGCCCCGTAACATACTTTACCACGAAGGACGCAAGTATCGTGTCGTGCGGACGCAACTGCCTCCAGGCGGCGCAGAAGAGCGGTTTGTGCGGGCCAAAGTGTGCAAGGTCTGCGGATATTTCTACGCTGGGGAGCGGGCCGATGTGGATGT
>WFSD01000314.1 GCA_015486235.1 Anaerolineae bacterium | reverse complement strand
TTTCAAAGACCAAACGGTCTGTGTCGGTAAGTTCCCAATGATATTCCTTTCTCAGCATCCTTCTATCTCCACCTCTGAAAATGTATCCCTATTATACCCCCAGTCGGCTTGCATTTCTAAGCAGCCTCCATGGGAGAGGGAAGGTAGGGCAGGCTGCCGCAGGCGGCCGGGGTGATGGGTGAGGGCAAAAGGCGGTCTTCGCCCTTGCCCATCGCCCCACTGCTTTTAAGCGCTGCCAATCCATTCGGTGCTGCAAACGCCGGCCACCTGGGCGGAGCATTGCCCTCGCCCTTTTTCTACGCTTTCACGTATTGCATGAATCCTACCTGCCGCACCAGTCCTTTCAATTCCATCATTGCCAGCGTGCTCGTGACCGTAGCCGTCGGCAGGCCGCTATCCCTGCAGAGGTCGTCCACGTGGGTCGGCTCCTCCGACAGGAGCCCGAGCAGCTTTGCTTCCGTAGGGTCTTTCGGCAATTGGTGCCGGGCCACGACTTGTTCGCTCACCACGTTCAGGTTCAGCTCCTCGAGCACATCCCGCAGGTCGAGGACGAGCTTTGCTCCATCCTGGATCAACCTGTTCGTCCCCTTGCTGGTGGTATGGAACATGCTCCCGGGCACAGCGAAGACATCCCGCCCCTGCTCCGCGGCATATCGGGCTGTGATGAGTGCCCCGCTTCGCTCCCCTGCCTCCACGACCAGCACTCCAAGGGAGAGGCCGCTGATGATCCGGTTGCGAGGCGGAAAGTTTCTCGCCTCCGGTCGGGTGCCCAGCGGGTACTCGCTCAGCAGTGCCCCATGCCCGCTCTTGACAATTCTGACCGCCAGTCCTCGATGGGATGCCGGATAGATGTTGTCCAGTCCGGAACCCAGTACCGCCAACGTCCGTCCCCCCGCGTCCAGAGCTGCCGTGTGAGCTGCACCGTCTATTCCCAGAGCCAGCCCGCTGACCACGGTGACGCCGTTCCGCGCCAGGCCATCAGCCAGCTTACGTGCTGCTTCCAGACCGTACGTGCTGGCACGGCGCGTCCCTACCACGGCTACGGCGATCTCATCCTCCACGGAGGGGCTGCCTTTGACATAAAGCACTGGCGGTGGATCTGGTATCTGTTGCAGTCGAAACGGATACTCCTCATCATCCCAGGTCAGGACAGAGACACCCTGTCGCTCCAGCTTCACCATCTCCCGTTCCAGGGGAAGGTTCTGCCGCGTCTCTAACAAGTTCGTCATGGCCCGCTCGTCGAGGCCCGCCAGCCGCAACTGGCCTGCTGGAGCTTTCCATGCCTGCTCCAGCGTGCCAAAATATCCCAAAAGAGAGCGGATTTTCGCCGGCCCTATGCCGGAGACATGGCTAAACCCCACCCAGAACGCTCTTTCGTCCACAGAACTACCTCGTCCGTCGGTTCGCTTTTTCGCTGATCTAGCCTTTCACCAGCCTGCCATCCAGGCCCAGGTCCGCAGCGATGCCTTTCATCGCATTCAAGACGACCTCGATGTGTTCCTGAAGCGGAACGCCGATGGCTTCGGCGCCTTCCTCGATCTCCTTACGATTGACTCCGGCTGCGAAGGATTTATCCTTCCACTTTTTCTTTACTGACTTGACTTTCACATCCCGGATGTCCTTGCTGGGCCTGACCAGCGCCACTGCCGTGATCAAGCCTGTGAGCTCGTCCACGGCGAAAAGGGCCTTCGCCAGCAGCGTCTCTCTAGGTACGTTCATGTGTCTGGCGTGTCCGGCGACAGCGTCTATCAACTCCTCCGGCCAGCCCAACTCCCGAAACAGTTTGAGCTCCGTCCGCGGATGTCCATCCGGCGCGTTCATGTCCGGGTGCCGCTCGTAGTCCAGGTCGTGAACCAGGCCGGTGATCCCCCAAAGCTCCTCGTCTTCGCGAAATCTACGGGCATAAGCGCGCATACCTGCTTCTACTGCCAGCATGTGGTGCCGGAGGCTCTCGGATTGTACCCATTCACAGAGCAGATTCCATGCCTCTTCTCTTGTAGGCAACATAGCACCCCTCCCTCGGTTTCAGGCTCCTCATAGGCATTGTCTTTCTCGTGCGGCAATGATACAGCACAAGCAATCTTATCGCAAGGAGACCG
>WFSD01000313.1 GCA_015486235.1 Anaerolineae bacterium | reverse complement strand
GGCGCATGGCCGCCTGCCTTCCATCCGCCGTTAGATGTAGCGCTCTCGAGGGAGCGTTGCACCTGACGGCGGTTGCATTTCTGTCCCGTGGGCGTTCATGCAACCGCATTCTTACGGCGGCGTTGTGTATCCGGGAAAACGGGATGGCAAAAGAGCTTTGCCAATTCGTCAAAACTGTGATACCATTTGGGCGGCTATCTGGCCTGGGTAGCCTATGGTCTTCCGGGTGTTACTGCTTTAGGACACTATGTCCATATCATCGGCGTAGTGTACGAGGGACTTCGTTTCCGAGGTAGATGCAAGTGTCCAACGATCCTCTGAGAGTATTGTTTTTATCTGCGGAGGTAACGCCGTTTGCCAAAACCGGTGGGTTGGCCGACGTTGCCGGGTCGCTGCCCAGAGCTTTGCATTCCATTGGACACGATATCAAGGTCGTCATGCCGCGCTACGGAAGGATAGACCTCCAGAAATTCGGCCTGAAAGAGGCTGTGCATTCCCTCGAAGTCCCTATCGATGACCGTTCGGAGGCATGCCGCATTCTCCAGGGATCGCTTGGCACCGGCGAGAACAAAGTGCCCATCTATTTCGTGGACAACCCCAGGCTCTATGACCGTGACGGCATATACATGTATCCAGATGACGCCGAACGGTTCTTGTATTTCAGCAGAGCTGCCATCGAACTGGCAAAAGCGCTGGGCTGGAGCCCCGACATCATCCATTCTAACGATTGGCACACCGCCCTTGTGCCTAACTGGCTCAAGACCCTCTACAAGGACGACGAGTTCTTTGCAGGTACTGCCACCGTTTACACCATCCACAACCTGGCATACCAGGGCATTTTCGGACATCGGGTATTGGAGATAGCGGGGCTGGCGGAATATGGATTCGTATACCATCCTGACCTGGGAGCTCTCAACGAGGTAATAGATTTCATGGCACGTGGCATTTTGTTTGCCGACGTCATCACCACAGTGAGCAAGAAATATGCCGAGGAAATCCTCACGCCGGAGTACGGAGAGAAGCTCGATCCCATCCTGCGGGACAGGAAAGACAGATTGTTCGGGATACTGAACGGCATAGACATGGAGACGCTGAATCCGGCAACCGATCCATACCTGTACACCAACTACGACTCCAGGTCGCTGGGGAAAAAGGTAGAGAACAAGCTCGCTTTGCAGAAGCACCTGGGCCTGCCTGAGCGGCCTGATGTCCCGCTCCTGGGCATCATTTCTCGTCTCACCGACCAGAAGGGCTTTGATCTACTGGCGCAAATAGCCGATCCATTGTTCAGTTTCAATGATATTCAATTCGTCCTGTTGGGCACTGGCGAGGAGCGATATCACCACCTCTTTCAGCAGGTGGCACAACGATACCCTCGACAAGTGTCCGCGAATTTCACTTTCAACACACCGTTGGCCCAGCGGATATACGCGGGCAGCGACATGTTCTTGATGCCTTCCAAGTTCGAGCCATGTGGCCTCGGGCAGATGATAGCCATGCGCTATGGAAGCCTTCCCGTCGTCCGGGAGACCGGCGGATTGGCGGATACGGTGGAAAATTATGACCCTGTGACGCACTCCGGACATGGGTTCACGTTCAAGCAGTACGACGCCATGGCGCTCTACACCGCCCTGGTGCGGGCTGTGGAGACCTATCAATATCCCAGGACATGGCAGACTCTAGTGCGTAGGGGGATGCGCAAGGACTTTTCGTGGGGTAGATCTGCCAAAGAGTATGTGAAAGTGTACCGGGCGGCCCTGAGATTCCGACGCAAAGATTCGTGAATGAGCGCTGCCCGCTGTATCGAGAAACTCGTCACGGAGGTTTGAACCATGCATCTCTGGTTAGATACAGCTAAAATAGAAGAAATACGAGAAATCGCATCCTGGGGAGTGCTAGAGGGAGTTACGACAAATCCCTCGTTGATGGCAAGGGCGGGAACTGCTGATCGGGAAAGCGTGACCCGCATGATCGACGAGATCGTTGGCGGGCCTGTCAGCGCCGAGGTGATCAGCACTGATGCCCCGGGGATGGTAGAGGAGGCCAGGAAGATATTGACATGGTCCCCCCACGTGGTGGTAAAGATACCGACCACTGCCGAAGGGCTCAAGGCGATGAAAGAGATATCTTCCTGGCCCAACGGGCGCGTCAACGCGACCCTGGTATTCTCGCCGAACCAGGCGCTTCTGGCGGCGAAAGCGGGAGCGACTTATGTCTCGATTTTCATCGGACGTATCGACGATGTGGGCCAGGATGGAATGGAGGTTGTCAGGGTGACCGCGGAGATTTTCGACCTGCACGAGATACCCGCTCAGATAGTGGCAGCTTCCATCCGACATCCCCGACATGTAGTCGAATCTGCGCTGGCTGGAGCTCATATCGCCACTATACCTTACGCCGTGATGAAGAAAATGATCGGCCATCCCCTCACCGACGTTGGGGTGAGGAGATTCCTCGAGGACTGGAAGAAAGTAGCAGGTTCGTAAGATCATTTTTGGTTCTCAGTCTGAGGGAGTGGAGATGGAATCTGGCAAGGAGTTAGCACTGGAGAAGGGGATCGGGGACATCTTGAGGGATCGGGGGCTTACGCTGTCCGTGGCAGAATCATGCACCGGCGGGCTGCTCTCCCACCGGATTACCAATGTGCCTGGTAGCTCGGATTATTTTCTCGGTGGCGTGGTGGCGTATTCTTATGATGCGAAAGAGCGGATCCTCGAGGTGCGCCATAACACGCTCTATGGGTTCGGGGCAGTGAGCGAGGAGGCAGCGCGGGAGATGGCCCGCGGTGCGCGTCACCTTTTTGACAGCAACATTGCCCTGGCGGTGACAGGTATAGCAGGGCCGGGCGGCGGCACACCGGAAAAACCTGTGGGGCTGGTATACATCGCACTCTCGGTGAAAGGG
>WFSD01000312.1 GCA_015486235.1 Anaerolineae bacterium | reverse complement strand
TCCCATGCCTCGGATCCCCAGCAACGCCAGCAACACCCCTGCCAGGACGGCAAAAACTCCGTAGGCCAGCAGCTTTCCCTTCGCCGATCCGCCGCTTTCTTCGGCAACGGTAGAAGCAGGCTTTGGAGCAGCAGGAAGTGGCACAGGGATGGTGGCCGTTATCATGGCGGTCGGCGTGGGTGTGGGACATGGCAGAGGCGTTGCGGTCGGCGGAACAGGCGTCGGCGTGGCCGTGGCGGAGAATGGGATGGCGGTCGGGGATGGCGTGGTGGTTGCCCGTCGAGGCAGTCCTGCAGAAGGACTCACTGTCGGGACAGGCGTGGCAGCAGGTGCGAGCACGTCCACCGTCACCCGGCGTATCTCCACCGAGCCACCGGGAAGCTCCATCCGCAGGGTGTAAGTGATTTTCTGGCGTGGGCAGATCTTCCTCTCCTCATGCCCTGTCACGGGGGAACCGTCCAGATACACCGCCCTGACCCCTTCTACATCCCACTGGAGGCTGGCGCATTCTCCAGCAGCGATCCTATCCGGTATAGCAGCAAAAGAGACGCTGAACGGCACCGGCGTCGAGGTAAACGTGGGAACGGGCGTCGGCGTGGCCGTGGGAGGCGGGACAGGCGTGTCCGTGGGCCGCGCTGCGGAGGAAGGGGTCAAGGTGGGCAAGGGGGTAGCGGTGGCCGTGGCGGTGGGCGTAGCGCAAATTTCATCGAAAGTCAGGTGAGGAGGCTGCGCGCCGCTGCTCCCAAAGGTTCCGGAACCCCAGGCCCAGCCCTCCACATCTCCATCGTGGACGTGGTAACTCCCCGCCCCGACCGGGGAATACTCCCATTTGCCGTTCTTCAAGTGGTAGTATGCCCAGTAAAAGCAGTCCTGTCCTCCCTCACACTTGCAAAAGCAAGGTTCCGCCGGGTAGTTGCACCCCTCCGAACCGATTTTGCAGACAGCGACGCCCATCGGCCCAGCCTGCGTTACCACGCTCAAAGCAGACCGCTGTAACACCTGGGCGCCGGTGATGCTCTCCTCACCGAAGGAAACACATTCGGTGTACGTGGACCCGTCGCCGAAGCGGACCACCAGGCCAGCGTAGTGATCCGCTCCAGCCAGAACCGAGTTGGAGAGGAGAAGTATCCCCAACAGCAACAGGAGCAACAGTCGGGAGAGGACTGCTCGCCGCCCCATACGTCAAGCCGCCATACGACTGCGGAAGTATGCCGCCGCGCCTAGAAGTCCGCTTCCGAACAGGAACAGGGTGGCAGGTTCAGGGATCTCATTGGACTCTGCGATCTGGTCGAAAGTGAACACGGGCGGCTGGACGGTGGGGTTCCAGTTTGCATCGAAGCCGCTCCAGGAGAATCCCTCGACTGCGCCGTCCTGAGGCGTATACGCCCCAACGCCCACCGAGGAAGCTTCCCACGTATTGTCCGACTTCAGGTGCCAGTAAGCCCAGAAGTGGTTGGGATCACAGAAGCAGTTGTTCGGGTCAGTGCAGCCATCGCCATCTATGGCGCAAACGGCAGGCCCCCAGCCGCTGTCGTGGCTCACCAGAGTGATGTTAGCCGCTCTCAGTACGTTGAAAGTGGTCGCATTGGACGGCACGGTGACGATTTCCGTGTGGAAGGCGCCGTTGCTGTGGTAGATAACGAGCCCCACCTGTTTCGTGGTGCCGTTGCCGAAGGCCACACTGGTCGACAGCGTTACCAGCAACAGCAATGCCAGAAAAAGAACGATGTACCGACGATACGAACGATTCATGCTTGCCTCCTTACGATTGAATTTGTGACTCTACCGAGAAAGACTTTCTCACCGCTAAGCACGCTGAGAAAAGGGAGAGCGAAGCAATTCCTGGGGGCCCGTAGGGCCCCCAGGAATCCCCAGAACCGTTATCGCTCTACGTCAACCCCAACGGCAAGTAGCGGATCGCTTCAGGAGCGCCGAGAAAGCCCCCGAGGCGATTTCGTGCTCCCGATTTACTTCGAACACCCAGAAAAACAAAGGTTGGAGAATGCCCTTCATTTTGTCAATGCCCGCGCCTCTCCGAGCACCAACATCGGCAAGAACACCTCGTGTTCCAGCAAGCCGTCACCAGGGTATTCTGCCGCCAGCGCCGGAACCACGTCCAGCACAGCCATCAGCCTGCTCTCCGGGTACTCGTCGGTGTATCGGAAAGAGCCATCGGCGTCCTGGAAGCGGAGGAGTCTGATCAACGGCGATTGCCATTCCCCATTTACGACGCGGCCCCACCGTGGGCTCCTGGGATTTTCCCCCAGGGACGCCAGCGCCAGGAGCGCCAGCGCAGTGGAATCGCTGTTGGATGCAGTCTGCGCCTCCCAACTGCCCCATCCGGCATCGGGGTGTTCCCGCTCCGCCAGGTATTTCAACACTTCCGACAGATCCGAGGCATTTACTCCTGCCGATTGGAGCGCCAGCACGACCAGCGCAGTGGTGTCCGTATCGCAGGAAGTCCCACCGACTCCCCATCCCCAGCACCCGCCTGCGCGCTCCTCCATCTGCAGCTTCCGTACTGCTTTGTCCGGCACCGCCTGGCCCACATCGGACAGTGCCAGGATCGCCAGCGAATCCTGGAAGATGCTGGTGGGATGGTACAGGCCTGTGCCGCTGTCGTAGCAGCTCTGGAGCTCGGAGACAAGGTCGTAGCCAGCGAAGTCGTGCACATTTCCGCCGGCCGCATCCACGGCCAGAACGACTTTCGCTATGACGCCTGCTTCATGGTTCTGGGACAGGTAATCTTTCGTCCGGGCCTCCAGCGCGGCATACACCGACACCCCGTTCTTCGCCCACCCCTGGGAGTCGGGGGCGCCGCCGGAGAGAGCGATGTCTTTCACAGCGTCCGCCGTCAGGGTGACAGAGCCAAAGGATCCGTCGGACATCTGCTGCGAATGGAGCCACTGGATGGACCTCGACGCTGCCTCCAGGCGAGGCAGGTCCGAGCGGATCGGGTAGTCCCCTGCTGGTCCCAGTACGGGCATGATCAGCAATATCAGGCTGAACAAGAACGAAAGCACACTCACCACCTCTTTCTGGTTCTACGGTTGGGCGACCGGCAGGTCGCCCTACGTCTCGATACAACAAAAGCCCTTCCTCATCGGAAGGGCTACGAAATCAAAGAAGCCCTGGCCGAAGAACCAGGGCTTGCTTCTATTGGTTCTTCGCCCATCCCTTCCGCGAGGGTAAATGGCGACTCACGTGAAGGCGGGCGACCTGGCTTCCGTGCTAACGCACGGTTACAGTTGCGGGACAGCGCCGGACTCCCACCGGCTTCCCCCTTTGAGCTCCCGGCATCCGGGCCTAGGAGCACCTTCATCTGGGCTTTGCTCGATTGTGAAGTAAGTATAAAGGTTGTGTGCACGAATGTCAAGGAGCCCCCCTGGACTGTCGTCGGCTTCCATCGACCCGGATGGTGAATCGCGATTCGTCCCAGGTGCGTCGAGAAGGCTCCTGGGATGGCTTGGGGCGTTCGGCTTGCTTCGGAAATCCATTTCTGGTACAGACAAACGGTAGAGTAGAGAGCTAGGCGATGGTGGTAAGGCTTCAGTTTAGCTCAGTTCCCGGATTTCTCCTGAGTGCCTAAATACCTGCATGCCTTCACTACGACCCAGCTCCCCCTCCTCGAACCGGACGTGCGGATTTCCCGCATCCGGCTCTCCTGTAAGCTCTCGCCTTCGGCTTTCAC
>WFSD01000311.1 GCA_015486235.1 Anaerolineae bacterium | reverse complement strand
GGCTCTCGAGGCGGGCTGACGCCCGCCGAACAGGACGTTGTGTCGCTCAGAACGCTCCTACGTCGAAAGAACGTCCTTCGCGGAGACAGCGCTCTGGTCGGCGCCGAAGGCGCCTCCAAGTGCCGAATTCATTCGGTGCTTGCAAGCGCCAAGACAACTCCTTTTTTGGGTTCAACGATGGGCGCAGCACGCTGCGCCCTACGAGCAAGTGTTTCTTCCCGTTTGAGCGATGCTACGCGCTGTGGAGTTACTCGCATTCTTCTGAACCCTTTCGAAAAATCGGCGAAATCTGCCCCTGTTTGCTAAGGCGGCCCACTCTGTCTGTTGTCCCGGGGCGCCGCTGTACCCCCAAAAGTGCTGTGCCGCTGCTACCCTACCGGCTCGTGGCTTCCCCTCTCTGTTATCCCTCTGGAATGAGCCATGCCTCGCAGGCTCACATTATCTCCACGTGGGAGCCGGTGGCATCTTTCACCACATTTATCCGCACCGGGAACATATCTCGCAGTTCCTCGACGTGAGTTATCACCAAAACCATGGCGAAATCATCCTTGATGGAGTTGATGGCTTCTACCAGCCGCTGGCGGCCTGCGGCGTCCTGCGATCCGAATCCCTCGTCTATTATCAGCGTCTGGAGTTGAGCGCCGGCGCGTCTTGCCAGGAGTTTGCTCAGTGCCACCCGGAGGGCAAAATCTGCACGAAATGCTTCGCCCCCGGAGAAAAGCTCGTAGTCCCGTGGTCCGAGCTCGTCCGACAGGATGATGTTCAGCGTTTCCTGAGTCGTACCACGCTTCGTCTCCCGCTGGGTCTGCATCTGGAGGGACATCCGTCCATCGGTCATCCTTGACAGCAGAGCGTTTGCTTCCGCCTCGATCTCAGGTATCACCGACTCGATAACCAACGCCTGGACGCCGCGCTTGCCAAATGCCTGTTGTAATTCTTTGTAGATGTCACGTTCTTCCGCCAGCTCCGTTTTCTCCTTCTTGAGGCGGTTGACCTCTTTCTTCCGTTGGGCGATAGCGTCTAGCTGCTGCCTGGCACGCGTCAGTTCATCCCTGGCGCGGCTGGTGTCGGTGGTAAGCCGGTTCACCTCTGCTTGCTGGCGGCGCAGATCCTCCCTTGCCTGTGGCAGATTGCCGACCGCCTTCCGAAGTGCTTCTGCTTCGTCCTGAAGCCTGACGATTTCCTCCTCCCAACGGGCAGCCTGTGCCTTTCTCGTTTCCAGAGACTCTTTGTCCTGTTCCTCCTGCACAGCCGCTTGCTGGAGCCGCCGATAGTCGTCCTCGAATCGCTCCAGTTCGGTCACCTCGCGCCTGACTCTGGCATGAGCTTGCTCGTCGTATTCCAGCGCTGACAAAGCGCCTTCCAGTTCTTTCAGCTTTCGGTGTGATATCCTGGCGTAGTCCTCTTCCGCCAGTCGTTTCTCCAGCTCGGAGAGCTGCCTACGACGTATTCTCAAATCCTCCGCCACTTTTTCCAGCTCTTCGAGTCGGCTTTCCGCGCTGGTGAGCTTTGTCTGATAGAGCTGCCTTTCCTTTTTCAACCTCGTGGTAAGGTCGCGCAACGCTATCTCCAACCGCCTCCGCTCCTCGTCCAGATCTTTCACTCGCTGGCGATTCCGGCGGTATGCGGCGGACAGTTCCTCATCCGATTGCTCGAACTCCTGCAGCAGGCTGGCTTGATGATCCGGCGTCAGGGGTTGATGACAGAGGGGGCAGGATGGGCTGTCGGATTGCTCTAGCAGTGATTTTTTCTCCTTGAGCAGCCGCTTCTCCTGCTTTATGTGGGATGTTTCTGCATCCAGTTCCCCTTTTTCCTGGTCGATTTTCCTCAGACGTGCCTGCTTTTCCTCGATTTCCTGTTCCAGCGTTTTCAGCGAAACCAGGCCCTCTTCCGCCTTGCGCTTGTCTTCCTCCAGTTCCGCCTTACCCGCCAGTCGCCTCTCCGCCTCGGCAATTCGCTCCAGGAGCGATCCTCGATTGCTCTCCAGTTCTGTCTGCGCCCTGGTGATTTCCTGTTCGTGCCGCTGCCGCTGTCGTTCGAGTTTTGCCCTCTGTTGGAATATCTCGTTGAAAGATTTCTCCTGTGTCCGTGCCTCTTTGAGCCTCCGGTACCCGCTTTCGATCTCTGCTTTCCGCTTCAGCATCTCGGCGGCAGTTTGTATTCGTGTTTCCAGCAAGCGAATATCCCGCCTAGCCTCGTCCAGGTCCTGCTGGCGCTGCGCCAGATTGTGCTCTTTCTCCTCCAGACGATTCTGCTTCTCCTGTAGCACTCTGTATTGATCCCGGAGCGTTCCCAGAGTCTCTTCGGCCTCTCTTAGCTTGTCGGCGAGGTCCCCGTACCTGACGGAGGCATCCTCGGCGGCCTCTTTCCACCGTTCTTCCTGCGCTACTTCCTCCTCGGCGGAGAGCAAGCGACCTTCTATCAAGCTTATCCGCTCTTGCAACGCTGCTGCCTGCTCCTTCGCAAGCAACTCATATTCCTCGTAGACGCCGAGTCCCAGGATGTCTCCAAGGATTTTCTTCCGATCCGCAGGCGCTTTCTCGGTAAACTCATTCGCCCGTCCCTGCAAGATGAAAGCGGAATTGATGAACGTGTCGTAATCCATCTTCATTAAGTCGCGGAGCAGGTGCTCTCCGTCACGCACGCCCTCTGCCAGCTTGTAGAACCCCTCCCCCTGGTGCTGATAGATCCCCAGAAAACTGTTCCCCCGTCGCCCCTTGATCTCCCGTTTTCGTACCACGCGGTAGATGTTTTTGTCCATCTCGAACTCCAGGGAAACCTCCATCTCGCTCTCGCCAAGGTGGATAAGATTGTCATCGCTGTTGGTGCGTGCTCTTCCCCATAGTGCCCATGTAATGGCGTCCAGCAGAGCTGATTTGCCGTGGCCGTTGTCGCCGGCCAGGCAGGCCAGGCGGATCCCGCGGAAATTCAACTCCTCGGACCGGTACGACATGAAATTACGCAACTTGAGTTCGATAGGGATCATGAGTTTCCTCGCATTACATGCAAACCTTGACTGCCCCCGGCAGGATGGTAAACTCGACGGAGGAAACCTCATCAGGCTCGCCGTCGACCTCCATTTTGATCGAACCTCCGCCACTGGAGACCTGGATATCCTTACCGCGAGTGTAATGGGTTTCTTTCAGCGTCAGGTGGCCTCCAGAATACAGCTTTGGCAGCGATATCATCGCCTTCGCCAGGGGCATATCCTCTATGAGCACCACATCCAGGAGTCCGTCGTTGACTCGTGCGTTCGGAGCGATGATCATACCGCGGCCGAAAGCGCTACCGTTCGCAACTGCCAGGATCAGGGCTCTGCCCTCGTACCACATCTCGCCATCCACGACAACACGCATAGGCTGCGCTCTGTAGCGGAAGAGGGCTTTTATGGTGACCACCAAGTATACCCAGGATGGATGTTTTTCCTGGTGGGCGATCTCATCCACGACCTCGCCGCTTATCCCCAGGCTGGCGACGTTCACGACATAGCGGCGGCCGTCTGCCCGGCTCAGGATCAAGTCGACCTGAACGGGGTGGGCATCCTTCCATGAGTGAATGTGCTCGTCCACTTTCTCCGGCAGCTTCAGGGAGCGGCTCCAATCGCTGCCGGTGCCCAATTGCAGCGGGAGCACGCAGAACTCCGACAGCAGTCCTTCCGATGCCATAAAGTTTACCGCCCAATGGACGGTACCGTCTCCGCCAACGGTAACCACGTGGCGGATGCCGTCCCTGTAAGCCTCTTTCAGTATGTGTGGGAAATCGTCCAGGGATGAAGAAAAGACGATGCGTGAGTTCGGCAGCGCTTCCAGCACCATCGGTTCGATGCCTGGCCAGAGTCTTTTCGTTTTCCATTGTCCGGCGTATGGATTTACCAGAACCAGCACGGGTGTGTTTTTGTCCATTGTTCCCTCACTGGGCTTTCGGAGCAAGTCGAAAGCCCCAAGCTGTCCCAGGAGCGTTCTCGACGCACCTGGGGCGAATCACGATTCACCATTGGTGTTGACGACAGGCCGGTTGTCGAGTCCTTATCCCCAATCCATCCGGTTTGTCGATTAGAGCCATCACTTTGTCAGATAAAATGGCACATCAGTGATGATCCGGTACCGTTTTCGCCAGTCCGGATGGTAGAAAAGCAGGCTCATTTTCAGCGCCCACGCTGTCTCGTTGTGCAGCAGGTGGTGCCACCACTTGGCCGGGACGAAGTCCGGTATGATGATGGTCACATAATCCCCTTCTTCCCGGATGAACTGGTCTATGAACTCCACCAGCGGCTGCACTACGGATCGGTACGGCGATGGGATGATAGTTATGTCCAGGTCTGGATACCACCTGTGCCACCGGTCGATCTGCTTCTTTGTCTCCGCCTCGTTCACATCCACCATGACGAGCTGGAGATCGCCTCTGAAAGTCTTGGCATACTCCAGCGCTTTCACCACGCCTCTATGCACTCCTGCTACCGGCATTATCACCGTGTGATGTTTCACCGGAGGCGGCAGCCTTCGCTTCATCGAGAGCTGATGCGCCAGGTTTATGTAATGGGAGTGGATGTCCATGAATATTTTTACGAAAATCGGGATGAAGAGTAGCACTATCCATGCTCCGTGGATGAACTTCGTGCCGGCGATTATCAACAGGACGACCCCCGTGGCGATGGCTCCCAGCCCGTTGAAGAAAGCTCTGTAGTACCATCCTCGCACTTCCGAGCGCATCCTATACCATCGGAGAACCATGCTGCTCTGGGAGAGCGTGAAAGAGATGAAGACGCCCACAGCATACAGCGGTATCAGGGCATGAGTACTGGCTCCGAAGAGGATGATGAGGAACGAGGCAAGGGTGCCAAGGGTGACAATCCCATTAGCGTATACAAGCCTGTCCCCCAGATTTGCCATCTGCCGGGGCATGAACTTATCCAGCGCCATCCACATGGAAAGGCGGGGAAAGTCGGAGAAGCTGGTATTAGCCGCTAATACCAGGATGAGTGCAGTGCCAAACTGCGCCAGGTAAAACAATACGTTTCTCCCGAAGATGAGCATTGCCAGCTGGGCCACCACGGTCATTTTTTCCTGCGGGATCACGCGGTAGTGGTTTGCCAGCCACGTTACCCCGAGGAACATCGATACCAGGATCAGC
>WFSD01000310.1 GCA_015486235.1 Anaerolineae bacterium | reverse complement strand
TGCTGCTTACCTTTCCATCACCGTTCCAGTCCACGTCATGTGGGGCCGGGAGGAACTCGTTCAGCATTACGGTGGACGAGTCGGCCCTGGCAAGGTTTGTGGAGGGGTATTTCGTCGAGATTGCCATTGCCCCGGCCGCTGCCAGCGCGATCAGGAACATGCAGAAAGTGCGCATTGCCCTCATGTCAGACCCCTCCTCAGCTATGTGTGCCGTGGTGACCTGAACCACTGCTGCCGAGACTTTTCCAATGCGGTTAACTGGGTGTTAGGATATCACATAATTGTTCCTATGTCAACGTCTGGAATGACGTATACGGAAAACGAGGTAACTCATGAGGGCGTCATTGGCTTTATGAAGCCTTCACGGGTGACTTATCGATATTCTGGGGCGAGGGTCATGCTTGCCGGCACAAGGACGGCAAAAATGGCTCATGTCTACCTGCAGAGAGGATTTACCCCTTTTTGTAACTGCTCAGGCTGGCGGTTTGAGCTACCGACGGAACAGACTTAATCGGGATTCCGGAGCAAATCTTGGGCACCAGTAGGGCCCCAGGATTCCCACTGAAGCACCTTCAGTAATCATCAACCCCAGGCGATGAGTCATGCCAGGTGTCAGGCGCGTCGGAAGAGCTCCAGAAGCGGTTACAGGCCGTTGATTTGCTCCGACACTTCTTTCAGCCTTTGTCGCAGATGCGCCTGCCGAACCGTCACTTTTTCTCCAGTTCCTCTATCAGCTTCTTCAGCGATTCCTTCGAGCTTTTCGGGGCCAGATTTTCCGCCTCTCTGGCGTGTTGCAAAGCTTTCTCCATGTTCCCCTGGTCTCGATACAGGATCGCCAGAGAACGATCGGTCTGCCAGTCTTTGGGGTTGAGCTTCAGTGCTTGAAGGTACGCGTCGATTGCTTTCTCTTTTTTCCCTTCCTTCAGATAAACCAGCGCCAGCGATTTATAGGTATTGGCGGAAGGGCGTACCTCGACGGCTTTGAGGTACATCTCGGAGGCCTTCTCCCAGTTTCGTTCGCCTTTGTACCATCTTGCCAGTCGTATGTAGGTGTCGTCGAATCTGGAATCTATTTCTAGCGAATGCTGGTACGTCTGGAGCGCTTTCTCCCGTTCGCCCAGGGCAAGGTAGGCCGATCCCAGCTCGTTCCAAAGGCTCGCTGTGTTTGGATTGAGAACGATCGCTTTTTCGTAGAACTCCAGAGATTTCTGGAAGTACTTTCTCTTGGTATCTTTGTCTTTCTCCCTGAGAGCCCAAGACCTGTAGAGCCTTGCTGTGTTGGCCAGGTATTCGCCATCCAGAGGGAGGAATTCATGGGCCAGCAGGATATGCTTTTCAGAGGAGCGGAACCAGGCCTCCATCTTCTTGGGGTCCTTGGTGTTTTTCTTGGCTTCGAGCGATTCCATCCGGGCGATTGCCAGATAATACACCCCTTCTTTCCTCTTGCTCAAAGCCTTCTTATATGAAATTAGCGCCTCGTCGATCTTCTTGCGGTTTTCGAATTTCTGGCCGATTTTGTAGTACATGTCGGCCTGGACTATCCGGACATTGGTGTGCCATGCTACAGCAAGCATCACCAGGATCAGGAATCCTGTCCCAAGCCATGAGAAGACGCCGCCATAACTCCATGGGTCGCCTTTTCTGGTCCGCTGCCACCACAGGGCCACTGCAACCAGGACCACTACGATGAACATCCACACGTAGTACGTGACGAGCAGGTGTGTGATCAAATCCAGCATCTGCTCGAAAGTCTTGGAAGAGCGCGTTGCCCTCGCTATGTCCGCCAGTTTGCTGGCCTGCGTTATCACGAAGAACGACGTGATGGACGCGGAGACGATGATGTAGATCAGTGATCTGTTTATCCACTCGCCAATTGCATTGCCTTTCTCCTGGGATTTGTGCTGCAGAATCGCGAAGAACCAGAGAAATGCCCAGGTTACGAACATCAGCCATAATCCGCCTGGGGCGTTCTGTGGTTTGTTGTTTACGAATCGCTTGGTGAGTTCCTGCGCGATAATGGTGCCCACATTGGACGAGTGCACCGATTTCGCCATGATGGCGTATGCCAGGGTCATCAATATCAAGCCGGATAACAGGCTCAGGACGACTACGGAGACGTAAGAGATGGGATGACGCTTTTTGGCCTGTACAGAGGCTTTGTTTTCGACCTGCTTGGCACGTGAGCGAGATTTTCTCCTCCTCTTCCTGCTGCTGGATGAGCGCTCCTGAGCGGGATTTCGGTTGCCCTGTCTTACTTCCGTCTTTTCCGGTCGTTCCTCCTCGGCGATGAGGCTATCCCATCTGAGGCCGACCGCCAGGAGCATTCCCGCTGTGACCCAGAAGTACAACCTGGTCGAGGCGACGGGTATGCCGAAGAGCGTCTCGACATAGTGGGCTATGATGATCGATAGAAAAGTTATTAACAGCAGGTGTTTGACGAGCGATAGCTTCCCGTCCGTCACCGGCTTCCTTTGGAATGCGGCGGCCCAGGTCACATAGACTATTAATGCCAGCACCAGACCTATGGGGATCCCGATCCCAAGGAATTCAGGGCGTCCCACCAGGGGAGGCAGAGCAGCCCCTAACACTCCTCCCGCGCCCATGAGGGCGCTGAAAGCTATGCGGTGAGATTGGGTCGAGATGAGCCCAAGCCAGGTCAGGGAGTAATAAAACAGGAGGAGGAACAGGGCGGTCTCCGCCAGGAATCCCAGCAGCCCTGTCGTGACGAGGGCGTCGAAAGTTTCGTTGTGTGACCTGTCCGGGATTGCGTTTCTCTTTTCGTAGTGGGCAAGCTCCGGCGGGTAGAACTGCTGGTACATGACGATTTGCGTTTCCGGCCCATACCCCACCAGAGGGCGGATGAGGTTGAGGGTATCCCGCCCTCCGTCGGCGTATTTGATCGGCTCGTGGGGCAGGAATATCCTCAAGCCTCCCTGCCACACGATATCTCGTACTTTGCCCGTGCCGCTTTGCGATTGTAACACCGTGCTCAGGCGGTAGATGTACCTGTTTTTGGTGAGTGGCTTCAGTGGAGTGTTCGGGAGGTTGAGCACGATGATGAAAGCTGCGCCCACTGCCCCTATGCCGATCCAGCCGATCCACAACTTTCGTGTAGCCCTGCTTACCGACGTGCTGAGCCTCAGGCTCACCAGCGCCATGAGAACGAAGACGTAGAGCCCTACCATCCAGCCCATCCACGGGCCTCGGCTTTCCGTGAAGAGTATGCCGAGCGCTTCGATCAGCAATGCTATCAGCAGCAGTGCAAAGAGAGACCATTTTTGCCAGGGAGGCTTCCCTCGGGGATGTGTAAGCAGTATGGTCATCAGCCCAATCGTCGCGAAAAATGTCATTATCAGGAATGCCCCCAGGAAGATGGAGTTCCCGGCGGTGCTGATGGCCCTGGCCTCCACGTTCGAATGCCAGGTAATCGGATCAAAACCATAGTGCTGCCATACACCGTAGAGGGCTGCAGGGAAACTCGCTGCGACCATTGCCCACATGATCCTCTCTATCTGTCTCAGATGTGTGACGAATATGACAGCAGCGAAGAACATGGTCACGTACGCCAGGGTTGTGTAGGTCCCCTGCGCCCTTATGTACGATCCCCAGAGGCTGTACTTTGGGACCACGGAGAGGAGGGTGCTTATCAGGTACGAGCCGATGAGTGCCAGAACGACCCATAGAAGAGGGTGTTTTTTTACCTGTGCCCACGGAGAAGGAAAGGGATCGACGGGCGCGGGCGTTTCTTCTCCTCGATATATCCAGTTCTCGATCCCCAGCCCCAGCCACACTGCCACCACGAACAGGGCCAGGGTACGTAATATCGCAATCTTGTCCTGCTCGAAGATGCGGCTGGACCGAATGTTGAAGAAAAGCGGCACCACCAGCAGTGCGGCCAGCCAGCTGGATTCTATGAGTGCTTTGCTCAGTTTGCTGAATTTGCTCTCCATAGGGTAAAAGTTTCTCCTTTTCAGATGCCCTCCCATCGGGAGGTACTAAAGCCCCGTCGGTTACTCGCCGTCAGGTTTTTCCTTTTTTGCCAGGCTATACCCTATTTTCATCAAAATCCCGCCGCTTGCAAGAAGCACCCACGCGGGCCAAACAGGTATCCCGGATGAGGGTAGAGATCCCGTGCCCCCACCGGCCGGAACAGGAGTCGGCAGGGGTGTTGGCGACGGGGTTGTCGTCATGGCTAATACGGGCGGAGTGGGGCGCTTGAATTCGAGCACCGGGACAGAAAAAGCTGGCAATTCCAGGCTCAGGCAGTGCTTTCCAGCCTTGTTCACCGATGTGGATTTTATTTGCACACACCATTGGACTGTCTCCGATGTTTGTTTGATCTGATCGCCTTTTAGCCTGACGGTTAGTTTTGCGACCACGTTTTCTCCTGGCTGCAGTTCACCTAGAGAGATGCGTATAACGCTATCGAAGACATCCACGATGCCGCGGGATATCTCGGTTTTGGTCAGCACCAGCTTGGCGGGTATAGACCCCTCCATGATGATGTCTTTGGCAGGGGCGTTGCCATCGTTGGATATCTCCATTTCGACCAGCCATGTCGTTTTTCCAACTCTTTCTCTTGAAAGAGTCAGGTGTATTTGTGCTTCCGGTATCGTCAGGGTGACCACCGAAGGAGGGACTGTTGGTGTAGGTGTAGGAGTGTATGTGGGCGTGCCTGTGGGGGTCTGGGTGGGCTTTATTTCTACGATCCGATTGGGCTTTGGCGTATTCGTCCATGTGGGCGTGCTGGTAGGAGTTTCCGTAGGCGTTGCTGTTGCCGTGGGGGTGGGAGTTTCCGACGGCGCCGGCGTTGGGACGGCGGGAATCGTCTCTGTTGGTGTGTGGGTAGGCGTGCAGGTGGCCGTGGGAGTCTCCGTAGGCGTTGCGGTTGGCGATGGTGTGGTCGTGGGCGTGAAGCTTGCTGTGGGTGTCGGCTGTGCTGTAGGCGATGCTGTGGGCATCGCCGTCGCCGTTGGGGTGGCCGTTGGCATGGGGGTCTTTGTTGGGCGTGGCGTAGGAGTGAACGTAGGCGTTGGTGTCGGCGTGGGACTCGGGGTGGGCGTCGGCGTCCACGTGGCCGTTGGCAGCGGGGTGCTGGTCGGCACTGGCGTGGCCGTTGGGTACGGCGTACGGGTAGGGGTTGATGTTACTGTAGGCACCCCAATCGGCATATCGTAGAAGACTGTGCCTCTGTGCTCTCCGGAAGATGGATTGATGAAGTTTATCCAGTTGATGGAATAGAGCGTTCCCCCGGTACCAGGGTCTGCTCCTGTAGACACATATCCGGGTGGATCCCACTCTAAGAGGCTATAACAGGGGAACTCCTCCTCGGTGGAAAAGGAGAATGCCCCGTCCTGTCCAGTGAGACGTTTTTCCAGTACCTTTTCCTGAGTGCAATAGGGAACTCCACCCGCATAGCTCACCTGGGCTCCATACAACTCTACCGCCACGCCTGAGAATGGGTGCCAGTTCCCTTCGCTGTCGCCCCATAACACCTGGCCATTGAAAGTGTACTCAGGTTTGGGGGTGGGGGACGGCGTAGGAGTGGGCGAAGGAAAGGGGGTAACTGTTGGAGTGGGCGTGGGTGTCGGTGCCCGGTAGTCGAAAAATGCATTTCCTTTGTATTCCCCCGGTTGAGGGTTGTGGAAACGTATCCAGTTTGCGGAGAAAACTTCCCCGCCAGGTCCTGCTATGGCTCCGCTCGACCGTGTTCCAGGCGGATCATTTTCCACAAGATGGTAATACTCGAAAGAGGCCAATGTGCAAAGGGAGAAATGGCCTGCATCATCGGTAAGCGCTGAACCCAAGAACTGATCCAGTCCCGAATAAGTTTTGCCGCCATACAAATCTACAGAAATGCCGCTTAGCGGGGATGTATAATCCCCCACTTCACCTTCGTAAACCCCTCCCTTGAAGCACCACGAAGCGTTGTCGCCCGTATTGCCACGGGCTCGCGCAGGCCTGCCTGGTTGATTCAGTGTCATTGCGAGCATTATCGCTAATATAAATATCACGCCCTCCGCAATGGGGAGGGCGTGAGTAATTCTAAACCAAAGGGCTTTCAATGAAGCTTCTCCCTTGTGCTCACTGCATTTCCAGCGCCAGTTGGTCCTCCAGCTTGTTACCTGCCCGGTCGATCGATTCTATCTTTAGAGGCGTCCTGCCGGGATTTAGCTTTAGTGTAATCGTGAACCTTCCTGCCGCATCGACGTGAACCGGCTCTCCGTTTACCGTAACACTGGCGCCTGGCTCTGTCTCCCCCACGATCTTCACCGGCGATTTTACCACGATCGGCGATGTGGGAGCAAGTATGCGCAACGGAGGGGGGGTCCTATCATACACGAATGTGACGGCATCCGAGAACCTGCTGCTTTCCCTGCCCGGCATCGTCGTTTTCAATCTGAAGGTGTATTTTCCCTCGGCTCTTGCCACCACCCAATAGCGGGCTACTCCGTGCTCATCCGCCCAGGTGTAGTTCACCATTTCGCCGTTCTCGAAGATGGAAACTTTCGCTCCTGGGAATGTCTTGGCGATGATATCCGCCCTCCTGTCTTTGCTGTACAGCACCCGATCGCAGGACGCAACCTGACCCCGCGAAGCGATGTACACTTTTGGAGGCTGTGGCCTCACCTCGATCTCGAGGCCGTTTTCTTTGACCACTTCCATCTCCTGTCCCGCTTTGACATTGATCTCCCTGCCATCGACACTGACGTTCACAGAGCCTTCGTCCGTGGCAAGGAACGTGTGATCGTCATCTCCTACACCCACGCGGAATATTGTGCCGCTCACCGTGGCTGTGGCTATCGGGGTCTGGACGCTGAACCCTTTGTCATCATGTTTCACGTAGTTCTTTATCTCCCCTTTCGATAGTTTCAGCGTCAAAGCTATCTGGCTTTCATCCTCGGAAGTGAGCAGTAGCTCCGTATCCCCTCCGATGATGGTCTTGTTCCCGTTGGCAAAGTACAGATTGCCTATTGCTCCGTCTGGCACGACGATCTTATCCCCAGGCGAAAGCACGATCTTCTTGCCTGCCGGGACTGTCTTTTTGTAGGTGTAGTGCAGGTCTGCTATCAGTTCCACCTGGTGTTCTACCTCTACCGTGCCTTGCTCTGCCTGGAGTTGCGCCAGTGCGGGTTCTGCGTTCATGTTGGCGAACCAGAGGACGGAGAGGATCACCAGGGCTATGCCAGCGGTGTACGCAGCAGCGGCCATCAGCTTTCCCACTTCGAACCTGGGCGTGGAGATGGCTATCCGCCGCCACCACGGGAGCCTTTGCTCTCGCATCCGCCTGGCCTCTTCCAGCATCGCTGCTTTTATCCGGCCGGATGCCGCGGGCGATGGGACGACCGGGTTCTCTTTCAGCCGTCCCAGGAGCTCCTCTATGTCTTTTTCCTGATTCTCGAACCTGTCCTTCATTCGAAATCCTTTTTCGTTCTTTCGAACGCTTTTCTAAACGCAACCCTGGCCCTGCTCAGCAGCGACTCCGTGGCTTTGTAACTTCTCTCCATTACCTCTGATACCTCTGTTACGGAGAGATCCTCTATGTACCTGAGCACCAGGACTTCCCTGTACATCTCTGGCAGCTTGAGCAGTGCTTCTTCTGTCATCTCCCGGAGGGCAATGGCGCTTTCGTGATCCTGGAAATCCCGGTAGAGGGCTTTCTCCGCAACCATCCCCACCGGATTGTCGTCATCGCTCTCGTCGTCCAGCTCCAGCACTTTGGGATGCTTCCCAGACTGCCGGAAGAAATCCTGTACTTTGTGCCTTGCGATGGAGCAGAGCCACGTGTACAGACAACTTTCACCACGAAAGTTGTGTATCGAGCGCAGGGAGGCCATGAAAGTCTCTTGCAGCAAGTCTTCGGCGTCCTCTTTTACGCCGCCTACCTGGTAGTGTATGTAGCGGTAGAGGCGGTTCGCGAACATCTCATAAAAGCGCTCTACCGCTTTCCCATCCCCTGCCTTCAATCCCTCAACTATCTTTTCCTCGTTCTGGCAGGGGCCTCCCTGCTTGTTCATGGTTTCTACCCCAGTAGTCGTAATCTCGTGGTCGAATCCTTCGCGTCACGCGTGTCATTCTACGATATTAGTAGGGTGGATGCAAGGCAAGGGGAAAAGAATGCCCTCCACGCGGGGCGCGGAAAGTTTTGTAGGGGCGAGGCTCGCTTGCCCTCTGTTAGCCTGCTCAGGCCGAGCTTAGACGAGGAGGCTGCCTGGGATCGGTTTTTCTCCACACGCGCTGCCTGCTTCGTTGTGTCCTGCCATGCAATGGGTGTGTGAGCGGGCTTGCAATCCGCTCTACAGGCTCACGCAGCTCTTTCTCCGTTAGGAAAGCGTTGCCTTTTGACCTCACCCATCACCCCGGCCGCCTGCGGCGGCCTGCCCCTCTTCCCTCTCCCATAAGAGGCTGCTTAGAAAGTCATCAGGATATGGGGCAAGGATAAGGCATTGTGCCCATTTTTAAGGCTTTTTAGTGTTCTCGACTACCCCGTTGAGGCTATGAGGCGACACCCAGGTCGTCTTTCCAGCCCTATACCACCCTTTATCTCCTCAT
>WFSD01000309.1 GCA_015486235.1 Anaerolineae bacterium | reverse complement strand
GGGCCTCGCTCTGTTTTGGGGCCGATCCCCTCGATTCGCAGATTCGCCGTCTCCGTGATATCATTAGCGTACCCTGATGGGCAACAAGCACATCCAATCGGGGAAGAATGACATTCTCAGGAGGTACCGGTGGACAAATTATCCAGGACATTACTAGCCGTGATATTGACCTTCTCGATGTTCGTATTGCCTCCCCATGCCTTGAGAGCGTCCGATCCGGGCACGCTCCCGGCCGGAGTCACTGTGTTGGGTTCTTCGGCTTTCGCATCGAACGACGGCAACTATCTCAACATCGTGGGGTTGGTAGGAAACGGCACCGACAGGACCCGCATTGCGGTCAGGGTGGTAGCTTACCTGTACAATGCCGCCGGTTCCAGGGTGGGGTATCGTTACGGCTATACTTTCCACCAGAAGGTGGCCCCGGGCATGAAATCCCCGTTCACCATGCTGGTGAGGATGCCGAAAGACTACGACCACTATTCCCTCCGCGTGACATCATTCCCATCTTCCTCCGAACCATCGCCGGACCTTCAGGTATCCGGCGTGACGGCCTTTTACGGGAGTGCCGAAGAGGGATCGGAAAAGGAGCCGCCATACCTGGTGGTAGGCGAGGTGATGAACAATACCGACGTGGCCGTGCGAGCATTGAAGATCGCGGCGATTTTCTACGACGACGCAGGCCACGTGATAAACGTGCAGACATCTTCTTTACCCAGGCAGGAGCTTGCCGCGGGCGAAAAGGAACCTTTCAAACTGCGCGTGACCTCCGGCCCCGTTAGCGAGAATGTGGATGTGGTCGCGGCGTGCCGCAAGGCCACGACCGTAAGACAATCCTCCCTGTACACGACCGGCGTGCGGCTCGAACCACGTCAGGAAGGCAAACTGATGCTAAGCGGCACTGTGGTCAACGGTGGGAACAGCAGGGTCACTTTTGTGCAGATAATTGGCGCGATCTACGGCGAGCATGGTGAGGTACTCGACGCCGGCTACACATACACCTATCCTCTCCACCTGGAACCGAGGGCCAGCACGACTTTCGGTATCATCTTTGACGAACACTCAAAAGGAACAACAGGGTACTTCGTCTACCCGTCCGAGCGGTGATGGAGACAAGCACCCTATGCTCACGATAACACTGCTAACGACGATCGGGGTGATTTCCGGAATACTTGGTGGCATCTTGGGGCTCGGGGGAGGAGTGTTTCTCGTCCCTGCCCTGGTCATCTTGTTTCACCTGCCTATGCGCATCGCTGTAGGGACCAGCCTGGTCGGAGTTATAGCCACATCCACCGGCGTGGCGGCTGCAACCTCCCCAGACATCACGCCGGACACATCGCTGGCCCTCCGCCTGGAGATTGCGACGACATTAGGAGCTATAGGCGGGAGTGTATTGGCCGGCATACTTTCCTCTAGTCTTCTGAGCATCGTCTTCGGACTGATGGTAATAGGAACTGGAGCGTACACGATGGTAAAGCCAGAACATCCCGGAGCGCAGGAAGGTGCCATCACGGGCAAGTACGAAGTGCACAACTGGCCCCTTGGCCTTGGCATGGGGACAATTGCAGGTTCTCTCGCCGGGATGCTGGGTGTGGGCGGCGGATTCATCAAAGTACCGGTGATGTACACGATAATGGGAGTGCCGATAAGGGTAGCCACTGTGACCAGCCATTTCATGGTAGGGATAACCGCCGCGGCTAGTGTCTTCGTCTACTACGCCAGAGGTGATATCCACCCTCTGGTCACCGCTCCAGCAGCGCTAGGGATGTTCATTGGCGCCGGCATCGGTGTTTTCACTGCAAGGCGCATGTACGTTTCATGGATCAAGACCGCTCTGGTGATATTCCTGTTCCTTATAGGAGTGCAGATGTTGACGAAAGGGGTCGGGATCAATGTTCTCTGAGCAATGGCGCAAATTCCTCGACGATGACCATTTCTCTTCCAAGATCATCTCCAGAGCAGTCGGTACTCTGGCTTTGGCGCTGATGGTGGCTGGCGGTCTCGACTACATGACGCTTGGGGCAAAAGTCCTCGGCCTCCCGGGCCCCGTTGCTCTTCCCTTGCAAGATTTCGTCCACATCGCGGGGCGCCCTGCCAGCGTGGACTTGATGAGCCTTGGTATCGTCCTGTTGGCCTCCATCCCTTCACTTCGTGTCCTGACAGCAATGGCAGCTGCCGTCCACAAACACCGGTGGGGCGATGCAGCAGCGGCTATAGCTGTGCTGATGGTTCTGGTATCGGGTGCAATTCTCGGAAAATAACTGGACTTTTGACAAATTCTCACGGCCGAGCGGGATTTCGAAGCAAATCAAGGCCCGAAAACGCCCCTGGGAGCCCTCACACTCGATACAGGGTTTGTGCTGTGGCTTGCCAGGGGTTGACAAAAGCCTCCAGGAAGGCGGGTTGATTCCTGGGGGCCCTACGGGCCCCCAGGAATTACTTCGTTTCCCCCGAGCGCGCGGAACTTGACAAAATGGATGGAACTGGTAGATTAGACGCAGATTTCGCTGATTTGAAGAAATACTTGCTCGTCGGTAGATGGGCGCAGCGTGCTGCGCCCATCGTCGAACCCGAAAAAGGAGTTGTGTTAGCGCTTGCAAGCACCGAATGAATTCGTGGCGCTCAAAAGCAGTGGGATGAGTTCGCCCGGGCGAGGGAGCGAAGATTGCCTTTTGCCCTCACCTATCACCCCGCCACGGGCAAGGCTACGCCGCGGGCAATCGGCGAATCGTGTCGAGTCGGTACTTTTGAGCC
>WFSD01000308.1 GCA_015486235.1 Anaerolineae bacterium | reverse complement strand
TTGATGAGAGGGGTGTTGCCGAAATGGTACTTTCCCCGCCAGTAGTGGCCATGGGTTTCGAATGGATAAAGACGATTTGGACAGAAAATGACCATCCTACCGCCGGGGCGCAGCACCCGCACCATCTCCATCGCCACCATGCGGTCGTCGGCTACGTGCTCGATCACCTCGTGAGAGAGTACCATGTCGAAGGAACCATCGGCGAAAGGGAGATACTCCCCGGCTCCCAGGCACAGTGCTGTCTTCGGTAAGCGCCCCCGAGCCTCCGTCAGGTAGGTCGGCTCGATATCCAGGCCCACAACGTGTGGCGTGAACTGGAGCAGCGCTTTCACATACATGCCAATGCCGCACCCATCCACCAGTATCTGGGCACCATCAGGACGGCCCCACCGGCGGATCATCTCCAATCGTCGTTCCTGTCCGGCCTGCCATGCCAGCGACGGAACTCCTCTCTCAGCTGCTTTCTCTTTCTCCATCTTGCCTTCCGATTCTGGAGGTACTTTGATCCACAAAAGTATAGCACGAAGTCTCCCAATATCCTAACTTGTCGGAGAACGGGAGAGCGAAGCAATTCCTGGGGGCCCATAGGGCCCCCAGGAATCCCCGGAACCGTTGTCGCTCTACGTATCAACCCCAACGGGAAGTAGCGGATCGCTTCAGAAGCGTCGAGAATGCCCCTGAAGCGATTTTCGTGCTTTCGATTTGCTTCGAAAGCCCAGGACATCTTGCTTCGGGAGCTGCTGAGAAACAAACAGTTTGATCATCCCCCATCTCCTTCTGGCAAAACCGCCTGTGTCGGGTTGGTAGGGGAGCAGAGCGTGCCTACCGCTGCTTCGGGCCTCTTTGTCATCCCAATGATTTACTATCTGAACAAAGACATGGGCTAAAACCGCCATCTGATGGGCAACGTGCGCGTTCCAGGCAGTAGTTTGTGCAGATTTTGACGAAAGTTCCGGATAGTGGTATACTCCTTGAATTAGTAGGGGAGGAGGTTGTGCAGTGTCGTCTCTCGATGGGATTTCGCTCGGCCGGATGGACAGCAGATATCGCGTATTCAATTTCATACGGTCCGCGGGGGTAGTTTCCCGTTCGGAGATAGCGAAAAATCTTGGTTTGAGCAGGGCATCTATCTCCTCTATCGTCAGCAAATTGATAGAAATGGGTCTCGTGTCGGAGGTGGGATTGGGGCACCCTCATTGGGGGAGGCCCCCCACGCTCCTGAGCTTGAACCCTGAGATTGGCTATTCACTTGGCTTCGAGATAGACATATCCAGGACAAACGGCATTCTCGCCGACCTGGGCGGGAACATAGCAGCTTACAAGTCAATGCCTTTCGATGTGAAAGATGGGCCAGATGCTGGTCTGAAGTTGATCCAAGGGATGGCGGACTTTCTGTTGTCCCATGGAGGCGTACCGAGAGACAGGCTGGTAGGAGTGGCGGTTGGCATGGCCAGCCCTATCTCCCAGCCGGAGGGCGTGCCTATGACTCCGCCGATAATGCCTGGCTGGGGCGGTTACCCGTTCCGTTCACGACTCCAGGAAACTCTGGAAATGCCGGTATGTCTGGACAACGATGCAAATCTGGGAGCATTGGGTGAATTCACGTATGGCAAGCGTCGAGGCGTCACCGATCTGGTGTACTTGAAAGTCAGCAACGGCATCGGAGCCGGATTCATCCTGAGCGGCAGGTTGTACCGTGGTGCATGGGGCGTGGCAGGCGAGATCGGTCACGTAAACATCGACGAGGACGGCCCACCATGCTCCTGTGGTAGCAATGGCTGTCTGGAGGCAATGGCCGGCGGCATGGCTATTGCCGAACGGGCGCTTCAGGCAGTCCGGGCAGGGCACCCAACTATTCTGAAGGAGATGTCCGGCGATGGAGGTATTACTGTGGACGATGTGATAGGGTGCGCTGCCAAGGGGGACGAGACCTGCCGTCAGATTCTCGCCAGGGCAGGATCGCAGATTGGGATCGCTTTGGGAGATCTGGTCAACCTTCTGAACCCAAGAATGGTGATCCTTGGGGGCCATGTGGCGATGAAAGCAGGCGCTCTCCTGAGAAAGCCTATGATGGAAAGCCTCCAAGATCGTGCTATGAAGTCTTCCCTGGAGGGTCTCGAAGTAATCTATTCCAGTCTCAAAGAAAAAGCCGTGTGCCTGGGCGGTGTTGCATTGGTATTTCAAGAACGCCTGAGGCCTTATTTCAAGGGTACTTTTATATGATGGGGTTGTTGGTGCGCAAGCCTGCATACCTCCCTGGTTTCTCAAAGACGGGTCCAGGGTAACAGGAAGGGAGATTAGAGCATGATAACTCTGACCTGGAAAAGGATGGTAACCTCGATCGCTATCATCTCCAAGTTCCTTGTCCTCATTGTCGTTGCGCTGGCACTGCTGGAAGCTTACCTCTGGCTGATTTTCTACCGGAAACCTCGTAAGAAAGCATTGGGCCTCATCGTGTACGGTCTGGAGGTGATCGATGCATCCATGATTCTGGCAGTATTGTACATGATACTCCTCAGAGCCAAGACACCTCCGGTCAGGGCGCTGGAATTCGGCGTGATCTTCTTCGTCTTGAGCCTTGCAGTGATCTATCTCCTCAGCATCCCACGGGTGAGCAAACTGGGCCTGGCGTACCTGCTCATAGCTCCGGCGTTCGTGGGTGTGCTCTTCCTGATCCTCTACCCCTTTGGCTATGAGATCTATTTGGCGTTCACCAACGCCGCCCTCAGGACTATGCGCCATCCCAGCTTTGGGCTCCAGTACGGCATCGCCAATTTCAGGGCTGTCTTCACCGGAACCGTGGCCCACAAGGCGACTTTCTGGCAGGTGCTGATCCGGACCATCCTGTGGACGGTGATCAACGTCTTCTTCCACGTCACCGGTGGCATGGCGCTGGCGCTGCTGCTGAACCGCCCGATGAAGCTCAGGGCTGTGTACCGGACGCTGCTGATCTTCCCGTGGGCCATTCCCCAGACTATCGCTGCAATGGCGCTGCGGAATGAGTTCAACTACATGTATGGGTTTTTCAACGTGATGCTGAGGCGGGTGGGGCTGAGCCCGATCCCGTGGCTTCAGAACCCGCATTGGGCGTTCGCGGCAGTGGTCATCTCTAACATCTGGCTGGGAATACCGTTCATGATGGTGATAATCCTGGGAGGCTTGCAAAGCATCTCCAGGGAGTACTACGAAGCCGCGGAGATCGACGGTGCCAACGCGTGGCACCAGTTCTGGAACGTCACCATGCCGCTCCTGAGGCCGGTTCTGACCCCGGCCGTCATCCTCGGCACCGTATGGACATTCAACAACATCAACGTCATATACCTGATCACCCAGGGAGGCCCGCAGGAGCGAACCGACATTCTGGTGACATCCCTCTACAAAGCGGCGTTCTCGTTCTACCGGTACGGGTTCTCGGCGGCGTTTGCCCTGGTGATTTTCGTGTTCCTGCTATCGTTTGCACTCATCTACCTCAGGCTGACCGGCGGCATGAAAGCTGTGTACGAATAGGAGGCGGCAAATGGACAGGCTCAGATCTTTCATCCAATGGTTCTTCAAAGGGCATCGACGTCAGGATAGCCCGTTCAAGCGTTTGCTGGTCCACCTGGCGCTGATCGTAGCGTCCATCATCGCCGTGTATCCGGTACTGCGGATTTTCAGCATATCGCTGCGCCCTGGCAACAGGGCACTCTCCACCAGCTTGGCCATCATTCCGCCGGATGCGACGCTTGAGAACTACAAGCTGGTGCTCCTCGGCGATCCCTCCAGACATCTGAAATCCGACTTCTTCCTCTGGGTATGGAACAGCCTGAGCATCACCATAACTACAGCCATCGTTGGGGTCATCCTCTCGGCGACGGCGGCATACGCTTTCTCCAGATTCCGATTTCCCGGTCGCGGTCCATCCATGGTCTTCCTGCTGACGACCCAGATGATTCCGGCGGCGATGCTCCTGCTCCCTATCTACATGATGCTGGCGCACCTCCATCTGATCAACTCGTACCTGGGCTTGATCATCGCCTACTCTGTCACGTCAGTGCCATTCAGCATCTGGATCCTGAAAGGCTACTACGATACCATCCCGCCGGATCTGGAAGAGGCGGCACGCATAGACGGGGCGACTTACATCGGGGCGTTCTATCGAATCGTCCTGCCGCTCTCCACGCCGGCGCTGGCAATCGTGTTTCTGTTCAACTTTATGGGCTCGTGGAGCGAGTACATCGTGGCCAGAGTCGTGCTCCAGAGACAGGACATGTACACCTGGCCGCTGGGGCTCTGGACCTACGCCGGGCAGTATACCCTGGCCGCAGGCAGATTCGCCGCTGGATCGATCCTGGTGGCGGTGCCGGTGATGATCCTGTTCCTGTACTCGTCCAAGTGGCTCATCTCCGGCCTGACTCTGGGAAGCGTGAAAGGGTAAAGCTTCATCAGGGGGTCGCGCTTCACTCGTGTGCCTGCGCTGCAAAAGTCCGCTGCCGGGCACAGAGTGGGAGCCGATAGCCGTTGGCCGGCAGCCGTTAGCCTGCATGAGAAATCTTGTTGCTATCGGCTAACGGCTGACTGCTGACGGCTTTTCAGAAAGTCTCGTGTGTGAGCCGCCACGTTGTCGTGGCGAGAAGAATAGCACGAAGTTTAATCCATCAAGGAGGAGGTAAAGATGCGTAAGAACAAGTTTTATATTTTGCTGACACTTCTGTTGGTGCTCAGCTTCGTTCTCACGGCTTGTGGGAAAAAAGCTGCGCCTACAAAAGCGCCAGCGCCTACCAAGGCTGCGGTGGCTACCAAAGCCCCGGCTGCCAAACCGGCACCGACCAAGGCCCCGGTGGCTACCAAGGCTCCCGCGGCTAAGCCGTCCAAGCCTGTAAAGCTGGCTGTTTGGGACCAGGAAGCGGACGATGTGGAAGCTTTCATGGACGATCTCATCGCTGACTTCCAGAAATCCAACCCCAACATCACCATCGAGCGGACACACTACGGCAATGAGGAGCTGCGCGATCAGTTCCAGACAGCGGCGCTCGCTGGCGAAGCGCCTGACCTGGTGCGCGTGCCAAACGATTTCGCCGGACCGTTCAGCGAACTCCAGATCGTGCTCCCAATCTCCAAAGTCTACGACAAGGCCTTCCTGGATCAGTTCTTCCCCGGTGCTCTCAGCCCGGCCAAGGTGAAAGGCACTCTCTGGGGCGTGCCTGACAACTATGGCAACCACCTGATGCTGCTCTACAACAAGGACATGGTGAAGACCCCGCCCAAGGACACCGACGAGCTGATCAAGATGGCGAAAGACCTGAAGAAAGGCGATACCTGGGGCTTCGTCTACAACGAGAACGAGCCGTTCTGGCTGGCCCCGTGGCTTGGCGGGTTCGGCGGCTGGCCGCTGGACGACGCCACAGACATGCCGACCCTGGGCAGCGACGCCATGGCGAAAGCGCTCCAGTTCGTCCACGATCTGAAGTTCAAGTACCAGGTGATCCCACCTGAGGCCGACTACAACACTGCCGATACCATGTTCAAAGAGGGCAAGGCGGCGATGATCATCAACGGCGACTGGTCGTTGGGTGGCTATGTCAAGGCTCTGGGCGACAAGCTTGGCGTTGCCCCGATCCCGAAGGTTACAGCTACCGGCCTCTGGCCCACGCCGATGACCTCCGGCAAGTACTGGATGTTCTCCAGCGCGCTTGGGAAGGAGCCTGACAAGCTGGCCGCTGCCAAGGAGTTCGTGGCGTACATGACCTCCAAGGACGTTCAGCTCAAGTGGCTGAAGCAGTTCAAGCGTCTGCCTTCCAACAAGGAAGCGGCCAAGAGCGATCTGATCAAGAACGACCCAGTCCTGGCGGGTTCCATGGAGCAGCTGAGCCATGGTCGCGGCATGCCTGCTGCGCCGCAGATGCGGTGTGCGTG
>WFSD01000307.1 GCA_015486235.1 Anaerolineae bacterium | reverse complement strand
CTGCGTGGCGAGGCAATCCAGGGGGGAAGCTCCATAACTCAGCAGCTGATCAAGAACGTCCTGATACCGCCGGAAGAGCGTTACAAGCGCTCCTATGATCGGAAAATCAAGGAGATGATCCTGGCGATGGAGATAACCCGCAGGTACCCCAAGGATAAAATCCTGGAGTGGTATCTGAACAGCAACTACTACGGCAATTTCGCCTACGGCCTCCAGGCGGCTGCGAAGACTTACTTCAACAAAAATGTGGGCGATCTCGACCTAGCCGAGTGCGCCATGCTGGCTGCTCTCCCCCAATACCCGGCCCTGAACCCCATCGATGCTCCTAAAGAAGCCAAAAAACGCCAGGCCAAAGTCTTGGACGCCATGGTGGAGGCTGGGGACATCACCCGCCAGCAGGCGGATGCTGCCGCAGCCGAGCACCTGAAGATCCGCAAGTCGGTGTTAGAGCGGTTCCACATCGAAGCGCCTCATTTCTCCCTCTACGTCCGCCAGCTCCTGGTGAACGAATTTGGCCCCAGGATGGTCTACGGCGGGGGGTTGAAAGTTTACACTACTCTGGATTGGGACCTCCAGCACGCCGCGTCGTGCATAGCGAGATTGCGTGTTGCACACCTGGGGAATCGTGAGCCGGACGAGAAGACGAAGAAAGAGTGCTCCGAGTTCCTGAACCTGGACTTCCCCACCGGCCGGAAGAAAGACGAGGACCACAACGTGACCAACGCTGCGGTGACGGCCATAAACCCGAAGACCGGCGAGATTCTGGCGATGGTGGGGAGCCTGGATTACTACAACAAGAAGATAGACGGTGAGGTAAATGTGGCGCTGGCGTCCCGGCAGCCCGGCTCCTCCTTCAAGCCATTCACGTACCTGACGGCTTTTGCCACGAAGAAATACACTCCGGCGTCCATGGTTCTGGATGTGCGCACCGCGTTCCCCGATCCGCCCAATCCACCCTACGTTCCTGAGGACTACGACCGGAGATACCACGGGCCCCAGAGCTTTCGGCAGGCGCTGGATCGGTCGTACAACATCCCCGCAGTGTGGGTCATGAGCAAGGTGGGAGTGGGCAACGTGATCCGCACCGCCCACAAGATGGGGATCAACACCCTGAACAAAGACCTGAATTTCTACGGCCTGAGTCTGACTTTGGGCGGCGGCGAGGTGCGGCTCTTGGACATGACTTACGCTTTCAGCGTCTTCGCCAACGGCGGCGTCATGGCCGGGAAGCCTGTGCCGAACCAGCGCATTGGATTTCGCCCCCTCAACCCTGTGGCGATATTGCTGGTGAAAGACCGGAATGGCAAGATCCTGGAAGAATACCGCCGGCCGGAGACGAAACGAATCATCAGCCCGCAGCTCGCGTACTTGATGGACAACATCCTCTCCGATACCAAAGCGCGCGTCGCGGCATTCGGCAGGTTCAGCAAGTATCTGGCCCTGCCTGACCGCCCAGCGGCCGCCAAGACCGGTACCACCAACGATTACCGGGATGCCTGGACCATTGGCTACACCCCCGATCTGTCTGTGGGCGTGTGGGTGGGGAACAGCGACAACGAGCCGATGGTACACACGCCCGGATCCCTGGGCGCAGCTCCCATCTGGCACTATCTCATGGAGTGGTATCACAAAGGGAAGCCGGTCCATCCTTTCGTGGAGCCGCCGGGGATCACCCACAAGACCGTCTGCTGGCCTTCGGGCTTGTTGGTGACGCCTGATTGCCAGAGAACGGAGAAAGAGATCTTCATTGCCGGCACCGAACCGAAAGTCCCGGACAACGTCTGGCAGGCGTTCGAGATCAACAAGGCCAACGGCAAGCTGGCCACGCCATACACGCCGCCGCAGTACAGGGAGCGGAAAGTCTACATGATTTTGCCGCCGGAGGCCGCAGACTGGATTCGGGAGCACAAAGTGCCGCAGCCGCCGAAGGAGTTCGACGACATGTTTGGCCCCGGCCCCGTCGATCCGTTCGTCGGCATCGCCCAACCGAGACCGTACTCCTACGTCCACGGCATGGTGACCATAATCGGGAATGCCCGGCAGGACAGTTTCAAATTCTACCGGGTGGACGTGGGACAGGGCGCCAACCCCACGAGCTGGCAGACGATCACGGGGGAGCAGTACCATCAGGTGCAGAACAATGTCCTCGCTACCTGGAATGCGTCGGACCTGGATGGGCTCTACACCATCCGCCTGACCCTGGTCCGGGGCGATGGCGGCATCCGGGAGACCACGGCCCCCGTGGTGGTGGACAACACGCCGCCGGAGGTGAAGATCACCCATCCGGACCAGGACGCCGTCTACGTGATGGAGGACGACGAGCAGGTAAACGTCCAGGCGGACGCGACGGACAACTGGGCGATGGACAGGGTGGAGTTCTACATCGATGGGAAGAAGTTCGCCGAGAGCACCGTGCCGCCGTACAACCAGCGCTGGCGTATCGTGATGTCGGACACGATACCGGTTCCGGGCACCGTGATAACGGCGACGAAAATGGTGACCCAGCCGGATGGCTCCCTGGTGCCCACGGTGGTGACCGTAACGCAGGTGATAACTGATCCCGGCGGCAGGCTGACGCAGATCTTCGACAACGGCATGACGATCATCTCCGACACGCATGGGTATACGGAGACCCACATCATCCAGGTGAAGGCTTACGACAAAGCCGGGAACGAGATCGAGAGCGAGAAAGTTCGAATCTTCGTGAAGCACGAGAAGAAAAAGAAGGAGAAGCCGGTGGGGATGCTGTGGCCCCCTGGCGCAGTTGGCTTCGAAAACGACTGGAGGGACGATGGAGGGAACGAACAAACTGTTGAAATTGCTGGGATCCTACCCAGTGGTGCTGGCGGACGGCGCTATGGGCACCATGCTCCAGAGCCTTGGCTTGGGGCCGGGTGAGGCGCCTGAAGTCTGGAATCGAGATCACCACGAGAAAGTCCAGAGTGTCCATCGGGGCTACGTCGAGGCAGGATCGCAAATCATACTCACCAACTCTTTCGGCGGAAGCCGTTACCGCCTGGGAATGCACGGCCTTGAGGGGGAAGTGCGTGAGCTCAACCGGCTGGCCGCGGAACTGGCCCGCGAAGTGGCCGGAGACGACATCGTAGTTGGCGGCTCCATGGGCCCCACAGGCGAGCTCCTGACACCGCTGGGCACCGCCACATTCGAAGACCTGAAAGATGCTTTCGCTGAGCAGGCTGCAGCCCTGGTGGAGGGAGGCGTGGACTACCTGCACATCGAGACCATGAGTGCCCTGGAGGAGGTTCACGCCGCCATCGAAGGCGTCCGCTCCGTCACGGACAGGCCCATCACAGCCACCATGACTTTCGACACCCACTATCACACCATGATGGGTGTTTCGCCGAAGCAGGCGGCAGAGGCCATCGGGCAGTGGGGCGTGGTGGCGTTTGGAGCCAACTGCGGCAACGGCCCGGAGGAGATAATCCGGGTCATCGGTGAGATGAAAGAAGTGGCTCCGGATGCGTGGCTGATTGCGAAAGCGAACGCTGGTCTGCCCCGGCTCGTACATGGGGAGACGATCTACGACGCCACGCCGGAGGACATGGTGAACTACGCCAGGACGGTGATGAACATCGGAGTCAAGATCGTGGGAGCTTGCTGCGGCAGCACTCCGGCCCACGTGAAAGAGATGCGGAAAGCCGTGGACGAATTCCTGGGTGGCGCTCAAAAGTAGTGGGATGACTTCGCTTGGGCGAGGGTGAGGGTTGCTTTTTCCCTCTCCTATCACCCCGGCCGCCTCCGGCGGCTTTCCCCTCTTCCCTCGCCCATTTGTCATGGGCGAGGGAAGAGGGGCACAGCGGGGAAGACTGTGCTGTGGAAAAAGTGGCAAATGGCATGGGAATTGCTCTCTTGAGCCGTTTCCAGTCTTGCTTGCGCCGCCACTGATGGCGAATTTTGTAGAGCGGACTGTTAGTCCGCTCCGCCACTGATGGCGGATTTTGTAGGGCGGACCGTTAGTCCGCTCCGCCGCTGATGGTGAATTTTGCAGAGCGGACCGTTAGCACATTTACAAATTATTCTGACAAAAGGAGATCGTCACAGAACCTGCCAGGAAGGCGAAGACTGCCTTTTGACCTCTCCTATCACCCCAGCCGCCTCCGGCGGCTTTCCCCTCTTCCCTCTCCCATGGAATGGGCGAGGGAAGAGGGGCACCATGGACATGGCTGCGCTGTGGGGAATCGGCAAATCGCGTCGGAATGGTTTTCTTGAACCGTTTCCACTGTCGCAAGCGCTACCACGGCGGCAAGTTTTGTAGGGCGAGCCGTCCGGCTCGCCCCAGCGCGACACTCTTGAAGCCGTTTCTGCTGGTGAGAAAGCGAAGCTGGCTTGACCAGGCGTCCGGCAGCCCCTCCCTCGCCTGCGGAAGCGGGAGAGGGAGGGGCTGGGGTAGGAGAGGGCAAAGCAGCGCCATCCCACCAGTTTTGAGCGCCACCAATTTTCGATACTGCAAATGCCGAACACAATGTCAGAATAATCTGTTAAGCTGCAATTAGTTTGCTCCGCCGCTGATGGCGAATGTTGCAGAGTGGACCGTTAGTCCGCTCCGCCATGATACCCTTGAAGCTGCTTATTGCCGGTGCATAGTGGTGAGGCCTGTCCTCACCCATGGGTAGGTGATGGCCAAAAGCTGCCCTATCCCACCGGTTTTGAGGGCTACCAATTCCTGGAGAGGCTTTGACACGATGCACGGATACGAACAGCAACTGGTCGAGTTTTTGCAGCGCCTGTACCACACCATCGGGTGGCCGGGCGTGGTAGTGATAATGACCCTGGAGAGCGCCAACATCCCCATCCCCAGCGAGGTGACGATGCCCCTCGCCGGCTGGATGCTCACTTCGTCCCGGACGGCGGCAGCCCTGTGGGGCGGGTTCTACGGAGCGCTGGGATGCACCCTCGGATCGGTGCTCTCCTATGCCCTGGGAGCCTACGGCGGCAGGCCGTTCCTGGAGAAATACGGTCGCTATGTGCTGGTCACGCCTCACGATCTGGACAGGGCGGATAGGTGGTTCGCCCGATGGGGGGATGCGACGGCATTTTTCTCCAGGATGCTCCCCATTGTGAGGACTTTCATATCGCTGCCCGCGGGCGTGGCGAAAATGCGATTCCCTACTTTTACGCTGTACACGTTCGTTGGTTCGTTCATCTGGGCAGCAGTGCTGGCGGTGGCGGGATACGAGTTCGGTGCCCGCTGGGAGAGGATCCGGGAGATCATGCGACCTTTCGACATCCCCATAGCCATCGTGCTGGTGGTAGGATTTGCCCTGTACGTGTGGCATCACGTCCGACGGGCGCAGAAATATCACGAGAACACGGAATAGAGTCACGACACTTTGACGCCGTGGTCTCGCCGATTTAATCGCACGATCCTCAATGCTTCCAATGCCCACGGCCATCACAGGCTTACCCAGAGCCGTAATCTTTTGGGGAAAGGAAACCTCTATGGCGGAATTCGTGATCGAAGGTGGGTACCCATTATCGGGTGCTGTGAGGCCACGGGGGAACAAGAATGCTGCCCTCCCGGTTCTGGCCGCGGTCCTGCTCACGGACGACGAGATCGTCCTTCACAATATCCCGGATATCGGCGATGTGCGCACTATGCTCCGCTTGTTGGACGACCTGGGCATCACCTATCGCTGGGTTTCCAAAGACACGCTGGTCATCCGGAACAATGGCGTTCGCAAAACGCATCTGGATGCCGACCTGTGCAGGAAGATCAGGGCATCGCTGCTCCTGGCCGGTCCGATGCTGGCCCGATACGGATCGGTAGAGCTTCCGCCTCCCGGCGGCGACGTGATCGGGCGCAGGCGGATAGACACCCACCTGCTGGCATTCCAGCGGCTCGGCGCAGAGGTCAAAGTGGACTCCACCATCGGCATCCGCGGGAAGCATCTGACCGGCGCTCACATCCTCCTGGACGAAGCCAGCGTCACCGGCACCGAGAATGCTATCATGGCGGCCACGCTCGCCGAAGGCACCACCGTCATCCAGAACGCTGCATCGGAGCCGCACGTCCAGGATCTGTGCCTTTTTCTCAACGAGATGGGTGCGCGGATCGAGGGCATCGGGAGCAACCGGCTGACGATCCACGGGGTGAAGGATCTTCATGGGGCAGAGTTCACCATATCGCCGGATCACATCGAGATAGGGAGTTTCATTGGCCTGGGCGCGGTGACCAGAGGGGAAATGCGCATCCAGGGGGTTGTGCCGGAGCACCTGCGTGCGATCCTGCTGGTGTTCCGAGACCGGTTGGGCGTGGAAATGCGGCTGGAAGGGGATACACTGGTGATAGCCGACGAGCAGCACCTCCGCGTCAAGGCTGACGTCTACAATGCGGTTCCCAAAATTGAGGATGCTCCCTGGCCTGGCTTTCCCGCCGACCTGACCAGCATAGCTGTGGTGGTGGCGACCCAGGCAGAAGGCACCGTCTTGATCCACGAGAAGATGTTCGAGAGCAGGCTCTTCTTCGTGGACAAGCTGATAAGCATGGGCGCCCGCATCGTCCTTTGCGACCCTCATCGCTCCGTGGTGGTTGGAGCATCGCCACTCCATGGAGAGAAGCTGGAAAGCCCGGATATTCGTGCTGGTATGGCATTGCTGTTGGCGAGCCTCAGCGCCAGAGGCCACAGCGTCATCGGCAACATAGGCCAGATAGACCGCGGGTACGAGCGGATAGACGAGCGTCTGCGTCGTCTGGGTGCTCACATAGAACGGGAATAGCCAGGATAACGTTCGGACCTTGACAATCGGCACAGTGGTTGGTCAAGCGAAACGTCGTGGGCATGGTTTCCGGTCGGATTCTTGCGGGTTAACGAGTTATTGTGACAATGCCCGCAATGCGATGGGCGCGGTGAGGCGACCTCCACCCTGTCGATCCACTCCGGCGGAGAGATGACGCCCGGACTCATGTCCAAGGGCTTTCGAAGCAAATGGAAAGCACGAAATCGTTTCATGGGCATTCTCGACGCTTCTGAAGCGATCCGCTACTTGCCGCTGGGGTTGATGTAGAGCGATAACGGTTTTGGCGATTCCTGGGGGCCCATAGGACCCCCAGGAACCGCTTCGCCCTCCCGTCCAAAGTTCAGTTTTGACAAGTTCACTTCCGTTGACTATAATTGTGTCGTAGAAGTGCGCCCCCGTGGTGGAATTGGTATACACGGCAGGTTGAGGGCCTGTGCCCATAAGGGCGTGCCCGTTCGAGTCGGGCCGGGGGCATAACCCGCCCCTTCAGGGGGCGGGTTTTTCTATTGGAGCAGACGCTATGCCAGACCAT
>WFSD01000306.1 GCA_015486235.1 Anaerolineae bacterium | reverse complement strand
GTGGCGACCCTCTCGTACAGCCGTCATCAGTATGCGGAACTGGTCTTCGACCAGAAAGTGCCCACGTGGATAGCACTGCACCGTCACGCTTTCGAGAGTTGGGGAGGCGTTCCCAGGAGAGTGGTGCCTGACAACCTGAAATCTGCAGTGGTGGAAGCCCTGGTGTACGACCCTGTGCTGGGTGAAGCCTACCGACGCATGGCGTTGCACTACGGATTCCTCGTCAGCCCCACCAGGCCACGCACGCCACAGCACAAAGGCAAAGTGGAGAGCGGCGTTCACTACGTGAAGCGGAACTTTATGGCAGGGCAGGAGTTCCTGGATATCGACGTGGCCAACGAGCGTCTGCGGCAGTGGGTGAAAGAGGTAGCAGGCATCAGGGAGCACGGGACCACCCATCAAGCACCTCTGTACCTTTTCGAAGAGTACGAGAAAAAGGCTTTGCTGCCGCTACCCGAAGGACCTTTCACGTTGCGGGAGATAAGGCCGGTGAAAGTGCATCCTGACTGCCACGTATCCATCGACAAAAGCTACTACTCGGTGCCGTACAAATATGTGGGGCAGACCCTTTATGCCCACATTGGGGAGCGGGTTGTGGAAGTATACCACGAACAGGAACTGGTAGCCACCCATCCCAGGAGCCTGAAGCCTGGGGAGTGGCACACCAGGAACGAGCACTATCCCGAAGGGAAAGCCGCATATCTGGAGCGCACCCCGGAGTACTGCCGGAGAGAAGCGAAGCGCATAGGGCCAGCTACGAGCCGTGTGGTGGAAGAGTTGCTGGGAGACCGCCCTTTGTACCGGCTCCGGTCGGTGCAGGCCATCCTGCGTCTGGAAAAGCAGGTGGGGAAGCAGCGTCTGGAAGCTGCTTGCGCCAGAGCTTTGCACTTCGAAGACCCCACCTACAAGCGGATAAAGAAGATACTGAACGCAGGGGCGGATAAGGAACCCATTCCAGAAGCGGCCCCTGAGCTGCCATCGAAGAAACACGAGTTTGCCCGTTCCGGCGAAGAGTTCTTTGGCAGGGAGGAGGCAGCGTGATGATGAGTCATCCTTTGCTGCCGAAACTCCGGAAGCTGAGGCTGTCGGGGATGGTGAACACCCTGGACGTGAGGGCAGCCCAGGCTGTGGAACGGGGCCTCAGCCCTGTGGAGTTCCTGGCATTGCTTCTGGACGACGAGTTGGAGAGGCGCAGCCAGAAGCGTCCCTCCCGCAGGCTCTCTCAGTCCGGGTGTGACAGCCACAAGACGCTGGCAGACTTCGACTTCGCTGCAGCGCCGGGGGTCAACGGTCCCCTCATCCGTGACCTGGGAACCTGCACCTTCATGATGCGGCATGAGAATGTGCTCTTCTCCGGCCCCACCGGCGTGGGGAAAAGCCATCTCGCCAACGCATTGGGGGTAGAAGCGTTGAAGCGGGAGATGAAGGTGCTCTCTTACCCTCTTCACCATCTGCTGAAGAACCTGCACGCTTCCAGAGCCGATGGTGGGTACTCCCGGATGCTGGCGAGGGTTCTGAAGGTGGATCTCCTGATCCTGGATGACTTCGGGCTGTATCCTCTCTCGGGTCAGGAATCCCAGGATTTGTATGAGATCATCAGCGGGAGGTACGAGCGTGGGTCTGTGATAGTATCCAGCAACAGCGCCTTCCGCGAGTGGCCTGAGGTGTTTCACGACGACCCTCTTGCCAGTGCTGCTCTGGACAGGCTCACCCACCACGCTCACACCATCACCATTCGTGGCGACAGTTACAGGCAGCGTCGTCGCGGGAAGGAGGGGATTGGCGGGAGTCCAGCTTCGCCTGCTGAATCGAAGAAACCGTAAGTCCGTACCACACTTGCCGTGAGGGACAACAGGACGTGGCTGGATGAAGGGATGGGATCATTTTCGCGAAAGGGGTTCGCTTGGTTCCAGTGGCACACATCGGGTCAACATGAGTGGTACACTTGGGGTGAACATTAACACCGCTGAAAAGACTGTACAACAAAGCACCGCAGATCATAGAAACCGTGAACGGCCAGCTCTCGGAGCAGTTCAACATTGAGAAGAATCATGCTCATACCTTTTGGGGACTACGTACCCGTCTTTACACTAAGTTGACGGCTCATACATTGTGCGTTTATATCAAGCGCCTCTTGGGAAATTCAGACTTTCTCCAAATCAAAGCCCTGGCTTTCGCAAACTAGCATAAGCCCATATTAACCATCTTGGATGGGAGGGCTTATTCTCTCTGTGATAGAGTACGATCTTACCTTGACAAGGCCGTTTTCCCATAATTACTCCATAAGCCAGAATATACGCATAGATGGGCGAGCCACTGATTGTCAGGCAAGCACTATCTCGATTGCAGCGTCCGTAACAGGTTTGCCATCTCAATCGCCGACGTAGCAGCATCAAATCCTTTGTTGCCTGCTTTTGTACCGGCACGCTCAATGGCTTGCTCAATAGTGTCTGTGGTCAGAATACCGAAAATCGTAGGGACCCCGGTGTTCAGACTGACCGTAGCTACGCCTTTGGCCGCTTCGCCCGCGACGTACTCGAAATGAGGAGTTGCTCCTCGAATTACTGCACCCAGGCATATAACGCCATCGTAGCGCCCGGCTTCGGCCAGGTTTTTCGCAATTAAGGGGATCTCGAATGCTCCCGGAACCCACGCCACATCCACGTCTTCCTCTCGTACCCCATGGCGGCGCAGGCCGTCAATGGCGCCTTCCAGCAACTTCTGCGAAATGAACGCGTTGAAGCGAGCAACCACAATGGCAAAGCGTAGTCCTTCGCCGGAAAAAGTTCCTTCAAATGTCCGTCCCATCATTTTTCTCCCACATTTAGGATGTAGTGATTCTTTCCCCCAGAGTCCGGCCGAGCAGAGTTGGCTTTTTCAACCGGTTGGCTGGTGTGCTGTCCACGCTAATCGATTGGACCTGTCGCTCAGACATCCAGCAAATGTCCCAGTTTTTCTCGCTTTGTGCGCAGGTAGAATTCGTTCTGGGGCGTTGGCGGTATTGCAATGGGCACCCTTTCAACAACTTGGACCATGTGTTCCAACCCACTGACTTTTTGTGGGTTGTTCGTCAGCAGCCGCACCTTTTGCACTCCCAGATCGACCAGAATCTGCGCAGCGAGGGTGTAGTCTCTCATGTCTGCCGGGAAACCCAAACGCTTGTTTGCCTCTACCGTATCAAGCCCCTGATCCTGGAGAGCGTAGGCTCGTATCTTGTTGCAGAGGCCGATACCCCGCCCTTCCTGGCGCATGTAAAGGAGCACGCCACGTCCCTCTTTGGCAATTGCCTTCATGGCCTGGTCCAGCTGAGAGCCGCAATCACAACGTAGAGAGCCGAATACGTCCCCGGTGAGGCACTCGGAGTGGATCCGAACCAGCACCGGGCGTCCATCGGACACGTCTCCTTTTACGAGGGCTACGTGATCCAGGCCTGTTACGCTGTCTTTGTAGACGAAAGCGGTGAAATCGCCGTAGCGCGTTGGCAGGCTGGCCTGGGCCTGGCAGGCAAGTCTGTGCTGGCGCCTGTAGGCTATCAGGTCGGCGATGCTGACAATCTTGAGGCCGTGACCTGCGGCAAATT
>WFSD01000305.1 GCA_015486235.1 Anaerolineae bacterium | reverse complement strand
TGAGGGGCTTTGCATTAAGTTTTGTCTCAACTTCTGTCCAGAAGTCAGATGCCAAAACAGTGCGGGCGAGGCTCTCTTGCCCGCACTGTTCACGTGAACGGAAAGGAGCTTGTATGGTCAACCTCGTCCAGGTGCTCACCAGCGGCATTCTCATCGGCCTGGTATACTCGTTAGTAGCTCTGGGGCTTACGCTCATCTGGGGCGTCGTCGAAATCGTGAACTTCGCCCACGGCGACTTTCTAATGGTCGCCATGTACCTGGTTTTCACGTTCTATTCCGCGTTCCGTCTCGACCCGATGATCTCCCTGCCATTGGTGGCTATTGCAATGGCGATCCTTGGCGTTGCTGTCCACAAACTGGTAATAAAGCCCGTCCTCAAAGCCCCCATGTTAGCGCAGATTTTCGTTACCTTTGGCCTCATGATTTTTCTGCGGGGCATGGCTCAATTCATCTGGAGCCCGAACTACCGGGCTATCCCGAACCCGCTGATCTCCGGCAGCATTGACATTGGCGGCGTGTACATCGGACTGCCCCAGTTAGTAGCCGGAGTTGGCTCCATTTTAGGCACTGCTGTGGTGGCATGGATTGTGTATCGCACCGAGGTGGGGCGTGGCCTGCGGGCTACGGCGGAAGACAGGGAAGCCGCCAGTCTCATGGGAATTGATCCGGAAAAGATGTTTTCGTGGACGTGGGCTATAGGTGCAGGTTCGCTGGGAATCGCCGGGGCACTCCTGGCCAATTTCTTCTACATCTTTCCTGAGGTAGGTGCTGTTTTCGGTCTTATCGCTTTCGTGACTGTCGCCTTAGGGGGGTTCGGCAGCGTGGAAGGAGCTTTCATCGCAGGGATTATCATTGGATTGGTACAGGCATTGTCCGGCTTCTTCCTGGATCCGGCCATCAAGGATATTCCCGTCTACGCGCTGTACCTGATCATCGTGGTGATCCGCCCTCAGGGCCTCATGGGCGAATTCTAATACTGGTTCTAATAGAGGGTAACTGTAGCAGGAGAGGGCATGCAGAATATTCTAGGAGAGTCACGTACCGGCAGAGCGATACTGCTTGTCTTTGTCTTGGTGATTTTAGTCTATCCATTTATCATCACCAACAGATACTGGATCAACTTGATGATAACAGTCTTCACGTTCGTTGCTTTAGGGCAGGCGTGGAACTGGGTCGGCGGCTACGCAGGGCAGATTTCTTTTGGCCACGCGGCATTCTTTGGCATCGGAGCATATACCTCGACAGTGCTCCTGGTCAAAGCCGGCGTAAACCCCTGGATTGGAATGCTCGTAGGAATGGTTTTGGCCGGACTGTTGGCGCTCTCCATCGGCTATCCCATCTTCCGGCTCCAGGGGCATTATTTCGCCATCGCCACCATCGCTTTGGGGGAGATAGCGCGCATCGGCTTCAATAACTGGAATTTCGTCGGCGGTGCATCGGGGATCGAACTCCCCATTGAGAAAAGCTCGTTACTGAATTTCCAGTTTTTCTCCAAAGTGCCTTACTATTTCATTGCCCTGGCAATGGTCATTATCGCTTACCTCGTAACTTATTGGATCGAGACATCCCGCGTCGGCTATTACTTGCGGGCCATTCGGGAAGACCAGGACGCAGCCAGATCTCTGGGCGTCAGCCTGACCATGTACAAATCCATCGCACTGGTGCTCTCCGCCATGATGACGGCTATGGTGGGCACTTTCTACGCCCAGTACATCCTTTTCATCGATCCGCCCAGCACTATGAGCCTCGACCTTTCCATCCTCATCTCGCTGGTACCAGTGCTTGGCGGCGCGGGAGCATTCTGGGGGCCATTGTTGGGCGGCTTCGTGCTCATCCCCGTCTCAGAGCTGAGCCGTTCTTTTCTGGGCGGCGGCGGGCGCGCTTACAATCTCATTCTCTATGGTGCCATGATTGTCATCGTTGCAGTGCTAGAGCCGGGTGGCTTGTGGGAGGTAATCCGTCGATGGGGGAAGAGACAACCACCTGCCGGGCCGACAGCAAAGGAGGAGAGCCATGCCACTCCTTGAAACCAGGCAAGTCACCAAGAGCTTCGGCGGCCTCACGGCAAACTATCAGGTGGATTTTCACGTGGATGAAGGGGAAATCGTGGGCCTCATCGGGCCTAACGGTGCAGGCAAGACCACGTTCTTCAACGTCATAACCGGATTCTACAGGCCGGATAGCGGGAAAATTTACTTCGAGGGCGATGATATCACCGGCAAGCCGCCCGAACAGCTTTGTCGGAAAGGTATAGCCAGGACATTCCAGGTGGTCAAAACTTTCAAGGGGATGACAGTCCTAGAGAATGTCATGGTTGGGGCGTTCGTCAGGACACTCAGCACTGGCGAAGCTCGACGGAGAGCAGAGGAGGTGCTCAAGTTCGGTGGGCTTTACGAGAAGCGGGATATGCTCGCCAGCGGGCTTACCATCGCGGACAAAAAGCGGTTGGAACTGCTCCGGGCGCTGGCTACGGAACCAAAGTTGTTGCTTTTGGACGAGGCCATGGCAGGCCTGACGCCAGTGGAGGTGAAAACCGCCATCGAGTTGGTGCGCAAGATCCAGGCACGAGGAATCTCCATTGTGTTGGTAGAACACGTCATGGAGGTGGTGATGCCCCTTTCCGACCGAGTGATGGTGCTGGCCAGCGGCCAGAAAATCGCCGAAGGAGAACCACATCAGGTGGCCCACGATCCGGTGGTTATCAAGGCATACCTGGGGGAAAGATATGCTCAGCGTCAAGCAGCTTAGAGTCAGTTACGATGAAGTCCCAGCCTTGATGAATGTCTCCCTGGAGGTACACGAGGGGGAATTGGTAGCTCTGGTCGGTTCCAATGGAGCCGGGAAATCCACTTTCTTGAGAGCCGTGGCCGGACTGATGAAACTGGACGAAGGGGAAATAACGTTCATGGGGGAATCACTGGTGGGTCTCCCGGCGTTTCAGGTGGTGCGTCGGGGCATCGCCTTGGTGCCTGAAGGGCGCAGGCTCTTTGCCCGTATGAGTGTCTACGAGAACCTGTTGGCCGGCGCAACTATCCAGAAAGACCCTCAGGCGCGAGAGAAATCCCTGGCGGAAGTATACGAGATGTTTCCCCTGCTAAAGGAACGGGCGAACCAAAGAGCGGGCACGCTTTCCGGCGGAGAGCAGCAAATGCTTGCCATCGGCAGAGCGCTCATGTCCAGGCCCCGCCTCCTGATGCTAGATGAGCCATCTTTGGGGTTGATGCCGTTGCTGGTGGACAGCATTCTGGAGATACTCCAGCGGCTCAACCAGGAGCGAAATATGACCATCTTGCTGGTAGAACAGAACGTTCGGGAGGCATTGGAAATTGCACACCGGGGTTACGTAATTCAGTCCGGTAGGATTGTAATGGAAGGGAAGGGAAAAGAGCTGCTGGCATCGGACCTGATTCGCCGGGCTTACCTCGGGATTTAGGCACATGGTAATCCAGGAGGCCAGCGGATGGGCGACAACGATCAGTCACCCCCTCCAATTTTCACTGATTCACCCTTTCACCGATTCCACTACGGAGGCAAACAAGAACAAATGCAAACAATTGTCGGCGTAGATATTGGAGGAACGTTTACTGACTTTGTCTATTTCACCAAGGACGGAATTCACATCTACAAACTCCTTTCCACCAGAGCAGATCCGTCGGTGGCTTTCTTGAAGGGCCTGGATATTCTCGAGGTCACGCCGGAGGCGGTGGTTTCCCACGGCACCACAGTCGCTACTAACGCCGTTCTGGAACACAAAGGCGCTAAGACAGCGTTGATCACCACCGAGGGATTCCGGGACGTGCTTGCTATCGGCCGGCAGACGCGCCCCAAGCTCTACAGTTTGACCTTTCCCCCGCGCTGGATCCCCGTACCGGAAGAGTTGCGATTCGAAGTGCGGGAACGCATTGCAACAGACGGCAGCATTTTGATCCCACTGAACGAGGTGCAGGCGGAGCAAGCGCTGGAAGAGGCAGTCGGAGCGGGCGCAGAAGCATTGGCGATCAGCCTCCTTTTCTCCTTTGCCAATCCGGTTCACGAGCAGACTATCAAGCGGATGGCGCTGAAGCGCGGGCTTTTCGTTTCTGTTTCGTCCGAAATCCTCCCGGAGTATCGGGAGTTCGAGCGCACGTCTACCACGGTTGTCAATGCCTACGTCTCCCCCATAATGGGCAGATATATCGGCAACTTGGAGAGAGGCCTCGAACGGCGGGGGAACAAAACACTCTGGATCATGCAATCCTCCGGTGGCATCATCGGTGCGGCTGCAGCACGCTCGGAGGCAGTGCGGACGGCGCTCTCTGGACCGGCGGCGGGGGTCACAGGGGCATTCTACGTGGGGTCCCTGGCAGGACACGATCACATCATCACTTTCGATATGGGCGGCACTTCCACAGACGTATCTCTGGCCGATGGAAACATCCAGCGCACCTCTGAGGGGAACATCGAAGGGTGGCCTGTGCGTGTGCCGATGATCGATATCCACACTGTGGGTGCCGGCGGCGGCTCTATCGCCTGGCGTGATGCAGGCGGCTCTTTGCGCGTGGGCCCGGAAAGCGCCGGTAGCGAACCAGGGCCTGCTTGCTACCAGCGAGGCGGTCAGGAGTTCACTGTGACAGACGCCAACTTGCTCCTGGGACGCCTGGACCCCGACCATTTCCTGGGCGGGCGGATGTCTCTTGACCGGAGCGCATCGGAGGAGGTAGCTGATAGATTGGCACGGCAATTCGGCATGTCCCAGGTGGAGCTGGCCGAGGGTGTCGTCCGCGTCGCCAATGCCAAGATGGAGCAAGCGATCCGGGTTATCTCCATCGAACGCGGCTTCGATCCGCGCGATTTTACGCTGCTTCCCTTCGGCGGCGCGGGGCCGATGCACGCGCTGGAGATGGCAGAGGCGTTACACATCTCACGTGTGCTGATCCCTCGCTATCCGGGCGTCCTCTCGGCGCTGGGGCTCATCCTGGCGGATTTCGTGAAGGATTACTCGCTGACAGTGATGAGGGACATGGCTGATGTCACTGAGGAAGAACTGGCAGCGGCCTTTGCCCCATTGCTGGCCCAGGGCAGGGCGGATATCGCCGCGGAAGGCTTTGCAGAAAAGGATATTCTGTTGGAAAAGGCGCTGGATTTGCGCTACAAAGGCCAATCCTTTGAGCTGGTCGTCCCTATCTCCTCGTACGACATCCAGGAGGTGACAAAGGCATTCCACGCCGGGCACGAGAAGCGGTACGGTTATGCCCGTCCCGATGCCCTGGTGGAGCTCGTCAACATCCGGCTGACAGCGCGGGGCGTTCGCAAGCGCCCAGAAGCAGCCAGGATACAGAAAGCACCTTCTCCCGACCCATCAGCCTCCACAGTAGGAAGCACCAGGGTGCGGTTCGGCGGGACGTGGCACGAAGCGCCAGTGTACGAACGGGCACTGCTTCTGCCAGGACACGAGATCACAGGGCCTGCGCTCATCGCCCAGGAGGACGCCACCACTGTCGTCCCGCCTGGCTGGCGCGGCCGCGTGGACGAATGGCTCAACGTCATGTTCGCTCACGGAGAACACGGGTAACACGGAAAAGGCACGGAAGAGGCGAGGAGTGACGAAGTATCAAGCTCTGAGGGCTTTCGAAGCAAATCAAGGCCCGGAAACGCTCCCGGGAACCCTCACGCTCGATACAGGGCTTGTGCTGTGACTTGCCAGGGGTTGACGAAAGCCTCCCGAAAGGCAGGTTAATTCCTGGAGAAAGTGTACGAGCGGGCGATGCTGATCGAATTATGAAAAATGGGGCTACAAGCGGTCGCCCAGTACCCGATTCGTGTGTACTACGATGGAGAGACCATTGGGGAGTTCTATGCGGACATCGTGGTAGAGGACAAAGTGGTGGTTGAGTTGAAAGCAGTTCGCAAGCTTGGTATCGAACACGAAGCGCAATTGCTCAATTACCTGAACGCCACTCACTACGAAGTGGGGCTCTTGCTGAATTTCGGGCCCAAGGCCGAGATCAAACGAAAAGTCTTCGACAACGAGCGAAAGAGATATCAATCATTGGCTCACGGAGAACACGGACTGTAATTTTTGTATTTTCCGTGTTATCCGTGTTACCCGTGAGCCAAATCGGGCGGAGGAAAAATGTCACAACCAGACCCGGTACTGTTGGAGATCATGAAATCACTGCTGACCGCCGTGGCGGAAGAGATGGGCGGCACGTTAGGACGCACCGGTTATTCCCCCAACATCAAGGAACGGCGGGATTTCTCCTGTGCGGTCTTTGACGCTAACGGCGACATGGTAGCTCAGGCTGCCCATATTCCCGTCCACCTGGGCGCTATGCCTCTCTCCGTAAAGGCTGCGTTGGAGCGGTTTCAGAAGCTGGAAGAAGGGGACATCGTGGTACTCAACGATCCATATTTCGGCGGCTCCCACCTGCCGGATATCACCATGGTCTCGCCTGCGTACAGCGACGGCGAGTTGTTAGGCTACGTTGCCAGCCGCGCCCATCACGCGGACGTGGGAGGCATCTCCCCTGGCTCCATGCCGCTGGCAAGGGAAATCTTCCAGGAAGGCCTCATCATCCCGCCAGTGAAACTGCAAAGAGGGGACGAGATCGATGACTCCGTGCTGGACTTGATCACGCGCAACAGCCGCACGCCAGCGGAGCGACTGGGCGATCTCTCCGCCCAGATCGCGGCGCAGCATATCGGCATCCGCCGGATGCAAGAATTAGCCAGACGGTACAGCACAACCCTGCTCCGAGATTACATGGCAGCGCTCCAGGACTATGCTGAGCGAATGGTTCGTGACCTTATCGCCAGAATGCCGGACGGGAGGTACACCTTCCGTGATTACATGGACGACGACGGCTTCGGCAATGTGGATATTCCTATCGTAGTCACGGTGGGCGTCAAAGAGGACAAGTTGGTGGTGGACTTCACAGGCACATCGCCGGAGGTGGCCGGCGGGATCAATGCTGTGGAATCGGTGACCCTCTCGGCGGTTTTCTACGTCATCCGCTGCCTGCTGATGGACGACCAGGTTTCCACCAATGCGGGCATCTTCCGGCCAGTGGAGATCATTGCTCCTAAGGGCACATTGGTCAACGCTCGCTTTCCGCGAGCGGTAGCCGCAGGTAATGTGGAAACTTCGCAGCGGATAACGGACACGGTATTGGGCGCCTTTGCCCAGGCGCTGCCGCAGATCGTGCCCGCGGCGTCCCAGGGCACGATGAACAACCTGACCATCGGCGGAGATGACCCGCGTACCGGCGGGCGGTTTGCTTACTACGAGACGATTGCCGGCGGAATGGGTGCATCGGCGCAGGCAGACGGTCTTTCCGGCGTCCACGTCCACATGACCAACACGCTGAACACGCCTGTCGAAGCGATGGAATACTCCTACCCGCTGCGCGTCACGCGCTACGAACTGCGTCGGGGGGCTGGCGGCGCCGGCAAGCACCGGGGCGGCGATAGCATATACCGGGAAGTGGAGCTTCTCGCCGACGCCACGGTGACCATCCTGTCCGAACGGCGACGACACGCACCCTACGGCCTCTACGGTGGCAAGCCAGGGGCCAAAGGGGAAAATCGCTATTTCCCGGCAACAGACGAAATCTTGCCGCCGGAGCTTGCAAGCTTGCCGGAGAAAAATGGATACCGGATTCTGCCGGGCAAAATCACTTTCCCGGCACGAAAAGGCGCCCGCGTGGGGATCGCTACCCCCGGTGGAGGGGGGTACGGAGAGAGAGCCACGGATTCAGAATAGCAGGGACGTCCGGCTGGACGTCCCTATCACCCGCCGGAATGCCTCTGGGTGGGCCGGGCCTGTGGGCGTATCCCAGGGCACTGTGGCGTCCAGGATCATCTTCGCTCCCGTGCTCCTGACCCCAGGACGATGGTGCGCCGACGGGTCGAGAGAGCTGGAGGGCATGTCCGACATCACGCGCAGATCCCGATCCGCCTGGAAGCGGGTGGCGACAGCCCACTCCACGTCTTCCGGCGAGAAAATATCCACATCGTTGTCCACGACTACCACATGTTTCAGGGATTGATGTCCCCGGAACGCTGCTATCCCGGCGGCAATCCCATCGTCCGGGGAGCGTTTCTCTATCTGCACCACCGCGTGCAGCCAGGATGCCCCCCCCGGGGTGACATGTACGTTGAGGCACCGACATTCCTTGGACACCTCATCGCAGATGGTCGGTTCCCGCGGCATCCCCATCAGTAGCCGATGCTCTCTCATTCCCGGCAAGAGCGCCTGGTAGATAGGGTCGCGCCGATGGTAGATTCGATCTATCTCCACCACCGGTTGCTGTCGCACGATATCCATGGTGCCGGTCAAATCCACGAAAGGCCCTTCAGGTGCCATGTTGTGCGTCATCCGTCCTTCCAGCACTATCTCCGCAGCAGCGGGCACCAGGAGACCAGTCAAAGGGGCATCCACGAGGGGCGTCGGAGCCATCGCCTGAGCCAGGTGCATTTCGAACACCCCCTCCGGCGGCGACATGGATGCAGCCAGGAGGATGTGTGGCGGCAGACCAATGGCTATCGCCACGGGAACGTCACCTTTGCTCCGAGTCCAGGCTGTATGGGCACCTCTCCCCTCCACCAAACGGGCGACCAGGTGGGTGGAGTCGAGGCGGAGAAGCCGGTGGAAACTCACATTTTCGTAGCCGTTGCCTGGGACGTGGAGAAACACCACAGATGCAGTGGCGTAGTATCCTCCATCGCCAGGCCAGTGGCGGAGGAATGGAACACGCAGCAAGTCCACCGCTGGCTCCTCCACCTCCATCCATGGAGCTCCCGAATCCACAGGCGGAGGGACGGGGCTTGCCAGCGCTTCCCGGAGTCGGAAGAGAAGCCTATCCGGCGATACGCCCAGGGCCAGAGCATAGTAACGCCTGTCGGAGCCGATGCCGCCTACCACCCGGTATCCCGGATGCCCCTCGACCGACCGGAAGAGGACCGGAGTCCCGTCTTTTGCCGCCAGGATGCGGGCAACCTCCAGGTCAGGAGATACAGGCTGGGGCACCTGCTCCAGCAGGCCTCCGCTCTCAACCTCTCCGATGAAGTCTCGCAGATCTGTTGGACCTTGGTTCAACGTTCGCCCCTATCGTGGTCACGAGGACACTCTTGCCCCTGGCGCTCAGGAGAGCATTCTTCACTGCCTCTATCCTGTCCTGGGTGACAAGTGCTATCATCATCCCACCCCGACCTGCGCCGGTGAGTTTTGCCCCCAGCGCGCCAGCGTTTCTGGCTGCCTGGACCAGCCGCTCCAGAGGGCCAGAAGAGACGCCCATAGATTTGAGAAGGTTGTGGTTTTTGTCCATGAGATCGCCCAGGCGCTCTATCTGGCCCCGTTCCAGGATATGGCGGGCCTGGCGCACGATGGAGGCTATCTCATCGAAAATAACCTCGTACCTTTCCGGGTTGTCCCTCCAGCCATATCTCACCGATGCAACCACTTCCCTGGTGGGACTGTGTCTGCCGGTATGTCCCAGAACCAGGGTAAAAGGACGCTGGACTTTGAGGATCTCAGGCTCCGTGCCGTAGAGAAACCAGATTGGCTTCTCCAGGGCGATGACTGCATTGTCTATCCCACTGGGGGAGCCATGGTAGAGCTGTTCCGTGCGATATACCATCTCCGATATCTCCGCGGGAGTAAACTCCCTCCCCAAAGCAGCGGCCAGCGCCCGCAAGATCGCGGTGGCCACAGCAGCGCTGCTTCCCATACCGCCACCTATGGGTATCCGCGAGGTCAGCTCTATGCTCCACGGCAGGTCTTCCATCCCAAGCATGGAGACAACGAGCCGGAGAACCCTGGCAAGGGATGTCTGGTTTTCCTCGTCGGAGAAAACCACACGTCGGTTTATGTCCGTTGCGACCAGTACGCCCGGCTCATCAGGGTCCAGGTTCACCGTTGCGGTGACTTTGAGCTGACGGATTGGGACGGCTATCGCTGGACGGTGATAGACCACCGCATGCTCTCCGAAAAGGATGGCTTTGGCGCAGGCTTCGCCTGTGACGGTTCGTCTGGTTCCGGTCGCGAGTGTCTCTTCCACAGTCCCTCCTACCCCAAAAATGAGTCACGGATCAAATTTGGACTTTTGACAATCGGGCTGCCCTGCCAGGCCGAGTTTCTCGCCTTGAAGGCAGGAAAGAAGGGAGGTTACATCTTGTAGTCAGGCTTCGCCCGACCACAAGATGTACCATTTCTTCCCAATCATCTACCAAGCGTGAAGCCCCAGAAGGCTCCGTTTCCGCTTTGTCAAAAGTCCAATCAAATAGACTTTGCAAGATTCTACACCCAGGGTAGCACCCCCTCGTGGTGGTCAACCGAAAGCACTTTTACCACCCGAGATGTAGGTCTGGAGTGCTCTCTGCTTGCTGGATGTCGGGGCGTGGAGCAAGCCGCTGGCCTGCTCCACACTCAAGCGCGCTCCTACCATATCCAGGATACACACGATCATCAGGATATCGTAGGATGTGTCAGGCGGTGCCAGATGCACCCTGGTGGGACACAGCAATGTTGAACCACGATAATCCGTTGCCGAGTTGGAACGGCATCAGCCCGCCCGACACAGTGCGGCAGCTTTGCCCCTAACTGCAACAGGGAATCCTGGGATTGCCTGGAGCAAGGGCAAGTCTTGCATCTGCCCAGACGGATGCCAAGGACTGCCCCCACTTCTTGAAATATACCAGGATATGTCCGGGAAAAGTCTGATCAGGACTTACACAGCATTGGAGCACGCGTTGTCGAGAATACTCGGAGACAAAGCCTTACTGTGGCTAACGCAGCCTGTCTACTCGCGGAACCGCTTTCTGTCAGGAACGGACAGCAATTAAACGTTTCCAGCGGTGAGTGCGTAAACCCCATGCTGCTAAACATAGTATAACACACCCACGCGATTGAGCCAAACCGGGGCAGGAGAGAAAATATGAAAGCTGCCCGACGGCCCCTCCCTCGCCCACGCCGGTGGGAGAGGGAGGGGTTGGGGTAGGTGAGGGCCAAGAGCCGCCCGCCCAGACCGACCGAGAGTGCTTTTTTGCCCTCGCCTATCACCCTGGCCGCCTGCGGCGGCCTGCCCTACCTTCCCTCTCCCATAAAATGGGCGAGGGAAGAGGGGCACAGCGGGGAAGACTGTACCGTGGAAAACTGGCAAATAGCATGGGAATTGCTCTCTTGAGCCGTTTCCAACGTTGCCTGCGATGCCACTGATGGCGAATTTTGTAGAGCGGACTGTTAGTCCGCTCGGCGCGACACTCTTGAAGCCCTTCCTGCCGGTGGAAAAGCGAAGCTTGCTTGCGCAGGCATCCGGCAGCCCCTCCCTCGCCCACGCCGGTGGGAGAGGGAGGGGTTGGGGTAGGTGAGGGCCAAAGCCGCCCGCCCAAACCGACCGAGAGTGCTTTTTTGCCCTCGCCTATCACCCCGGCGGCCTGCAGCCGACCGTGACAATGCTGGACGCCTCTTTCGTCACCTCGGGCAGTGGAACTACGGCTCTTTTGCCGTACTTATACTGTACGTGCTCACTCGATGTATCCCATCTGGCGCAGGTGCTCCTTGACTGCTTCCATGTCCTCTGCGGCCAGCGGCTTGACGACGGGAAGCTCTGCCAGCGGATGCTCTTTCCTACCCCATCTCACATGGAGCCAGAAGCGCTCGTGCAAGTAGTAGAAAAAAACCTGCAGGACGCTGTAGACGACCGTAATGATGGTCATCTCTTTCAAACTTCCGGTGATGGCATAGGAGACCAGACCCAGCAAGACGAAAGCAAACGCCCGCCAGGTGAACGCTTTCACCAGCGACCGCGGTTTGGAGTCACTTTCCGCCGTTGTCACCGGATTCCTCCTGAGGACGACCCTTGACGAGCACGTTCCATTTACCATGCTGAACTGCCTCGCCCTTCTGGTTTAGCACCGAGACGCCCAGAGTGACAATCCCGCCGCCCAGCCTGTGCAGTTCACGCGAGGACACAACTTCCGCTTCCACGTGTATCGTATCCCCAATGAAGACAGGCGCTTTGAACTTCCACTCGTCTACCCCCAGAAACGCCAGCACTGTCCCCTCCATGAAGCCCAGGCGGATCGCCAGGCCAGAAGCTATGGATAGGATCAGAAGCCCATGAGCGATGCGCTGGCCGAACATGTTGCTCTTGGCAAACTCTGCGTCGGTATGCAGGTTTGTCCAATCCCCTGTCATGCCGGCGAAATTCACGATATCCGTCTCGGTGATGGTTCTGGCCGCGCTTACCACTCTCAGTCCTTCGGTGAAATCCTCGAAATAAAGCCCCTGCCGCAACCCCAACGTTGCTTCCATGATGCCTCCTGCCGATTTTTCTATGCATCCACCAGGCCGATCCGCACCGCATAGCGTGCCAGATCCGTCCGGTCGTGCAGGTCCAATTTTCGCATGATGTTAGCCCGGTGGTTCTCCACAGTCTTGATGCTTATCCCCAAGAGTCCAGCTATCTCTTTGTTCGTATAGCCTTCCGCAACCAGCTTCAATACCTCGCGCTCCCTGGTAGTCAGGGTTTCGCCTATGCCACGAGGGGACGACACCCGCTTCACGTAATCGGCGACCAGTTTCCGGGCAACCGTCGGGTACAGGTACACATCCCCGCGATCCGCCGTTCTGATTGCATTTGCCAGGTCCGTAGCAGCGGCCTCTTTCAGGACATATCCGCTGGCCCCGGCTTTCAGCGCTCCCACCAGATACTCTTCGTTGTCGTGCATTGTCAGGATGACCACGCGGATGCCGGGGAAGGCCTGAGTTATCTCTTTGGTTGCTTCGAGCCCCCCCATCCGTTCCATGGAGATATCCATAATCACCACATCCGGGTGAAGGTCTTCTACCAATTCCATTGCCTGAATGCCATCCTCTGCCTCGCCGACTATCTCCACATCTCCTTCACGTCCCAGTAAAAGCCGAATTCCCTCGCGCAAGATGGTGTGATCGTCCACCAGCAGCACTTTAATCATATCCGTATATCTCCTCCCTGACCGGGATCGTCGCCATCACTTTGGTACCCTCGCCGGGGTGCGATCGTATCTCGAAAGTGCCACCCAGGAGCTTTGCCCGTTCCTCCATGCCAATCAGCCCTAAATGATGCTGATGCTGCTCCTTTGCTTTCGAGGTATCGAACCCTGAGCCGTCATCCTTCACAGAAACGTGAAGAACCCCCTCACCTCGTACCAGCGAGATTTCTACGTTATTGGCGTTGGCGTGGCTCAGGACATTGCTGGAGCTTTCCTGCACTATCCGAAAGGCCACGGTCTCCACCTCTTCAGGAAGGCGTTCTTCCAGGCCACTACTGAGGATTTTTACATCTATCCCAGCTTTCTCCAGGGTATTTCTGGCATACCATCGCACCGCCGGCAGCAGACCCAAATCGTCGAGCACCGTAGGGTGAAGGCTGCGGCTCAAAGTGCGCAGGTCTTCCAGAGTGCTGGAGGCAATTTTCTTGAGGAACGTGAGCTGCTGATGGCCCTCCTTGATGCTTGGCGGCATCGCTTTCAGGCCAGTATCTATCCCCACCAGCATGATGCTCAGAGCCTGGGACGCCTGATCATGGAGCTCGCGGGCTATGCGGCGTCTTTCCTCTTCCTGTGCGTTCAGTACTGTCAGTGCCATCCGTCGGATCTGTTCCCGATCGGATTGGATGATGTCGGCATTTTCCTCCAGTTGATCCAACATCTCGTTGAACAACAAAGCGAAGCGTCGGATCTCGCGGTCGTCGACCTGGTCCAAGTCGACCCTGGCATCCATCTTGCCGGATTCTACATCTCTGATGACCCGCTGCACATTTTCCAGCGGGTGCATGGCGACCCGGAGGACCAGAAAGTTTATTCCCGTGCTGATTACGATCGCTACTGCAACCAACAGGACGTACAAGTGCGGCGAGAAACGGCCGGACCGGACCGTTTGCACGGTCAGCCACGACCCGAGTACCGCCCCAGCTACTACGACCAGACTGTTTGCCAGCAAAAGCCGATAGAAAAAAGGCACATGCCTGGATATATACCCCTTAGCACGCTCTATCATCTCTCCGCCAGAGCTTCCACCAGCTTACAACAGTATGCGGGTATGTCCGCGACCACCCGCCCCCACACCAGGTTTCCATCCCTAAAAGCCGCTTCGCCAACCCAGGTGGCGCCAGCGTTGACCAGGTCATCTTTGATACCGAGGGAACCGGTGGCACGGTGCCCCTTGACAATCCCCGCTGAGATTCCAACCAGGCCGGCATGGCAGATCATCCCGACTATCTTCCCTGTGGCATACATTTCTCGCACGAAACCGGTCACGCTCTCATACCGCCGGAGCTTATCCGGGGCCCAGCCCCCGGGAATGACGACTCCGTCGAAATCCCCCGGATTTGCGTCCTCTGCTGCCATGTCGGTAGTTGCCTCCAGGCAATGTTTCCCGGTATAAGTCTCGTGGGCCCTGGCACCAACTACCACGACCTCGGCACCCTCGGCCCGGAGGCACATCGTAGGCACCCAGAATTCCAGGTCCTCGAACCCAGGACCGACCAGAGCGGCAATTCTCTTCCCTTGCAAGCGCATTTTCGTCACCTCCCTTTGCCCTTGCGCCGGGCAGCGGCCCGGTACGATATCCAGAACGCCACCCATGCGCTGGCGAAAACCACGAATCCCCAAAGTATAGCGGAGCCCAATCCGGCTTCGGTGTACATTTTCCACCCGGCCCAGGCACCCCCGACAACGCTGATGATCCCCGTGAGGATGTAGCCCAATCGGCGGTAGAGCCACCCGGGTATGTAGAAAAGCACGAACCCAGATTGTTTTCTCCTTTTGCCCGACATTTCTATTCCCTCCCGCACCTTCCCAGCACAGCATCTGGGCTTCCCAGGTACGTTTCCCAGGGCGTCTTGCCGCGGGCCACGGAGAGCAGCACCTCCGTGAGGCAGGCGTTGACCGGCGTCGGCACACCGGTTTTCTTCCCATGGGACGCCACCGCCCCATTGAGGAACATAACTTCCGATCGGTTGCGCCCTTTCTCCATGTCCATAAGAAGGGAAGGCCTTTTACCCCCGCGACCCCTGGTCACCAGGCGACCTATTGCAGCCGCTACCAGAGCTTTTGGTGCGCTCTTCACCACCGGGGTCAGCAACGGGAATGGGTATCCTCCAAAAGAGACGGAACGGACGCCCAGGGCGTCCATCACGCGCATTGCTTCCCGCCAGGCATCCACCTCCACGAGCGCCAGGCGTCGATCGGCGAAAACGCTCTCCGGCGGCCACCCGAGTATTGCCGGGAGGGCATTGCCGACCATGTTCATCAGGAGCTTCGTCCATTTCAGGCGGCGGTAATCGGAGAACAATTTCACCCTGAATCCAGCAGAAGAGAAAACTCCCCCCTCGTCCGAAACGCCATTGGGCTCGACAATGGGTGCCAACCCCAGAGCGCCCCGGCTGAGGACGTTAGCTGTCATCGGTTCGGAAAGTTCCACAGGCGTGGTGATCGCTCCGGAGATTATTCGCTCTTTCCCCAGGGCAGCGGAGAGTATCTCCTCATTGCCGACGCCATTCTGGATTGTCAGCACCCGCGCTCCCCCCAGACCCGCCCCCTGAAGTTCACGGGCTACGGTTGCCGTGTCGTAGCTTTTCACCGCGACAATCACCAGCCGGATCCCAGGACGTAGCGTCGCTGCCTGCTTCACATCTGGGAACAAGGCAACTTTTGCCTCAACGGCGACATCGCTTTCCCGGACCGTAACCATTGCCTCTCCGAAAGGGCCCTTTCGCCCGATCAGGCGTATGTCGTGCCCGGCAGATGCCAGCCTCCCCGCCAGCATCGTGCCAATGGCGCCAGCGCCTACGATTGCTATTGCCGTCAAATCCCCCTTCCTCCGATTTGCTCACACATAGCGCCTGGCATGGACACGGGAATGACACACAATCCTGCCCACGGCGTGACCGCGCCGGCATCCAGCATGGTTCATCGACTAGACAATCACATCCCCAACAAATTCTACCACATTGGTCTGGCAACCGAAAGAGTTCGAGTAGCAATGGGATTTCGAAGCGCGGTAGGGCAACCTGCAGCCCGCCCCACAACTCAAGCAATCTGCTAGAACCCCGAAAAGCCCTGGCTCCAGCGACAATCCTCTTGCCGAAAGCGTTTTCGTGTGCTAAACTTGTCTTGCTTTTAGATTGTCAATGTGGGATCGCCCACCTGCGGAGGCTCTTTCCGCCTCCCTCTTTCCCAGCGTGGGCATGTGCGCTCTGGAGGCACGGGGAGGTTGAAGTAAGGGGATCCCGGGTTCCGGCACACGGCAACCAGCCGGGAGACCTGGCCATCCCCCGTGGTGCGCATCCATTCCATGTGACGGCAATTATCACAAGTTCTACCCAGCAGGCG
>WFSD01000304.1 GCA_015486235.1 Anaerolineae bacterium | reverse complement strand
GGAGGGGGCCGGGGGTGGTGGGGGCAAAGAACACACTGCTACGAAAATAAACCACATATTGACAAAGATCGGTTGGAAAATCACCGGAAGCGAATCAACGAGTCAGCGGGAAGTCCTGCGCGAGAGATCTTTTCGCCGATTGTCGTGGTTATGTGGTGAGCTATCACTCATGGTGGCTACTCCGAGCCATCGTCGAGAGGAAGTTCTAGAAGATATTGCAATGTACAAGGCTGAAGAAGGGACGGAAACCGAGTTTGTGTTCAGGGAAGAGGCGTTTGCTTTGTCGGATACGGCAGGTGAAGGGGAGGAAAATGCGTTATAGCCACGTTTTCGGTAGCACCAAGCGAGAGGTAGATGATTCTCTGGGGACGGCAATGGGCCTGCTGGCCCGCGCTGGTTTTCTGCGCCACGCTCCGGGCAGCGCCGGGCTGCTGCCCCTGGGGATGATGGCTACGGAGCGGCTGGTGGACTTTGTGCGGGCGTCGCTGGGAGTGGATGAGCTGTGGCCCGTGTCCGGGCTGGCGTGGCCCGAGGGGCTCTGGCAGGCTGCAGCATCCGAGTTGAATTCGTACAAGCAGCTACCTACCTGGGTGCTCCTGCGGGGGGCGCCGACATCGCCAGTGCGGGTCATAGCTTTCATGCCGGGCGAGTCGTCGGCAAACAGGGCATGGGAAAAAGTGTGCGCGCTGTGGTGGCGGATCGGGGAGTCGCTGCTGGGAAACGCCTTCCTGGAAGGGGATGCGCTTTTCATGGCCCACGACGACCTGCTGACCAGCGCTTATTTCGTGCCCGCCGACGGTCCGGATCGTTCGGTCGGGTGTCCCAGGTGTGACTATTGGGCGGAACCCGACGCTGCCAGGCCGCGCGTGGTGGCACCGGAGCCCGCACCGTTGGAGGAGCCGAAGCTGGTCGAGACTCCCGGATGCACCACCATAGCGGCGGTGGCGGAGTATCTGAGGGTGCCGGAGTCGCAGACGCTGAAAGCGGTTTTCTACGCCGATGCCGAGGGGCATGTCGTGTTTGCCGTCATCCGGGGAGACCTGGATGTGAGCCCTACGAAGCTGGAGCGGGCGGCGGGGTGTGGGCTGCTCCACCCAGCCACGGCAGGGGAGCTGGAGCGGGCAGGCATGGTGCCCGGGTACGCTTCTCCCGTTGGCATTCCCAGGGACGTGCTGGTGGTGGCGGACGAGAGCGCTCTGGCAGGGCAGAATTTCGTGGCGGGCGCCAACAAGCCGGGGTATCATCTGACAGGTGTAAACCCAGGACGCGATTTCAAGCCGCACGTGTGGGCTGACATAGCGGCTGCGAAAGTGGGCGATCCGTGCCCGCGGTGTGGAACTGCTATCGAGCGCATGGAAGGCTTTCTGGTGGGAAGGGCGTGGAGGCATGTGCCGGAGATGGCAGAACGCGCCGGCATGGTGTTCCTAAACCGAGACGGGAAGAGCGTGCCGCTCCATGTGGTGAGCACGGAGTTGCTGCCGGTGGCACTGCTGGCGGCCGTGGCACATACGCATCACGACGATGCTGGCCTGGTGTGGCCGCCGGAGGTCGCTCCGTTCCAGGTACACCTGTTGACAGTGAAGCAGAAAGATCAGCGAGTACGGGAGACAGCGGAAGGGCTGTACCGTCATTTGGAGGACGCGGGCGTGTCCGTGCTCTACGATGACAGGAACGCCAGCCCCGGCGTGAAGTTCGCCGACGCCGATCTGATGGGCATGCCGCTGCGAGTCACCGTCAGTCCGCGAAGCCTTAAGCAGGGTGGGGTGGAGGTAAAAGCGCGGTCAGGGGGCGAGGCGGAGGTGATGACGCCGGACGAGCTCGAAAGAGCAGCTCACAGATAACACCGGATGTGCGGAAACGAAAAGCGGGGTCGGGAATGTGACCCCGCTTTTGAGTAAAGGGATGGAGCATGCTCCGCCCCTTTACTTTACGCCGCCTGCTGCGTCTGCGCCTTCGCTTTGTTGAGAGATGCCATAAGCCTGGATTTGCGCCGTGCAACGTTGTTCTTGTGCAGGATTCCTTTCTCGGCGGCTTTGTCCAGAGCCTGAATGGCATCGTTGGCGGCTTTCTCAGCAGCATCTAGGTCTCCGGCCTCGATGTATGCGCGGGAGCGCTTGATGTAAGTGCGTACCGTGGACTTGACGGCCTTGTTCCTCAAGTGCCGCTTTTCCGAAGTCTTTATCCTCTTCTTTGCCGACTTGTGATGTGCCAACTTCAAATCCTCCCTGTTTTTGCTTTCGTCCGAGACATGAGCCGAACATTGTGCCGTAAGGATAGCGTAAATGAGGGGAGTTGTCAAAAGGAGAGAAAGGTGTCGTGTTTTTGAGAGCCTCCCGCCTCTGCAGGCCCGATTACCTAAATATGTCACAGTGAATGTACGAATTTACTGGCGGGCAGAAGCGGGCATATTTGCCTGCTACGGCCTTATGCTAGTTCCGAATAGTTGAACAGGAGTGTCCTCCGGGGTAAACTTGGATTGTCAGATAAACTCAAGTCAAATCCGGAGGACGTTCCAATGGCAAACGACTTCGAAGATCTTCGCACATGGGTGTATGTTATTGCGGACGACATCTGGCAGCAAATCAAACCTCTTTTCAGCCGTCCGGGGCCCAAGCCGAAATGCAGCGACAGCAAGTTGGTAACAATGGCCATCGTAGGGGAACGCCGTGGGTGGGATGTGGAAACGGAAATGTCGAGTCACTGGAAAGAGCACCGAGACTTGTTTCCCAACATATCTTCCCAGAGCCGTTTCAATCGCCGTCGTCGCAATTTGATGCCGGCCTCCAACTTGATACGTCGCATGGTGCTGCAGATGCTGGATTTACCCAGGATAGGCGATGTGTTATTGATAGTCTGCCTGTCCCCGTAGTGCAGTTCTACCTGGCACCGGGATCAACAGGTAATTGGAAGACCTATGGGGCTGCATTTGGGAAGGTTCCATCCAGCAGTGAGACCATTTTCGGGTACAAGCTTCATCTCCTGACCACGCTTTGGGGACTATGTACTCGTCTTTACACCAAGTTGACAGCTCATACATTACTTTCTCCAAATCAAAGCCCTGGCTTTCCCAAACTAGCATAAGGCCATAATAACCATCTTGGATGGGAGGGCTTATTCTGTCTGTGAGAGGGCACGATCTTGCCTTGACGAGGCCGTTTTTCCATAGAAAACCTCCGAGGGGACTTCCCGCTCTAGCGGCCTCCGGCCCGGAGGGCCTCTGGCCCGGCGGGGGAGAGTACGTCACAGCCAGAATATACGCATAGATGGGCGAGCCACTGATTGTAAGGCAAGCATTATCTCGATTGCAGCGCCCGTAACAGGTTTGCCATCTCGATCGCCGCCATAGCAGCGTCGAATCCCTTGTTGCCTGCTTTTGTACCGGCACGCTCGATGGCCTGCTCGATGGTGTCTGTGGTCAGAATACCGAAAACCGTAGGGACCCCGGTGCTCAGGCTGACTGTAGCTACGCCTTTGGCCGCTTCGCCCGCGACATAGTCGAAATGAGGTGTTGCCCCTCGAATTACAGCTCCCAGGCAGATCACGCCATCGTAGCGCCCGGCTTCGGCCAGGTTTTTCGCAACTAAGGGGATCTCGAATGCCCCCGGAACCCATGCCACATCCACGTCTTCCTCTCGTACTCCATGTCGGCGCAGGCCATCAATGGCGCCTTCCAGTAGCTTCTGCGAAATGAACGCATTGAAGCGAGCAACCACAATGGCAAAGTGCAGTCCTTCACCGGAAAAAGTTCCTTCAAATGTCCGTCCCATCATTTTTCTCCCACATTTAGGATGTAGTAATTCTTTCCTGCAGAATCTGGCTGAGCAGAGTCGGCTTTCTCAAGCAACCTACTTTCGTGCTGTTTTGCACTATCGATTGGATCTGTCGCTCAGACATCCAGCAAATGCCCCAGTTTTTCTCGCTTTGTGCGCAGGTAGAATTCGTTCTGGGGTGTTGGCGGTATCGCAATGGGCACCCTTTCCACGACTCGGAGCATGCGTCCCAACCCGCTGACTTTTTGTGGGTTGTTCGTCAGCAACCGCACGTTTTGCACCCCCAGATCAACTAAAATCTGCGCAGCGAGGGTGTAATCTCTCATGTCTGCCGGGAAACCCAGCTGCTCGTTTGCCTCTACTGTATCAAGCCCCTGATCCTGGAGAGCGTAGGTTCGTATCTTGTTGCAGAGACCGATCCCTCGCCCTTCCTGGCGCATGTAAAGGAGCACGCCACGTCCCTCTTTGGCAATTGCCTTCATGGCCTGGTCCAGCTGAGGGCCGCAATCACAACGTAGAGAGCCGAACACGTCCCCGGTCAGGCACTCGGAGTGGACCCGGACCAGCACCGGGCTTCCATCGGACACATCTCCTTTTACGAGGGCTACGTGATCCAGACCTGTTACGCTGTCTTTGTAGACGAAAGCGGTGAAATCGCCGTAGCGCGTTGGCAGGCTGGCCTGGGCCTGGCAGGCAAGTCTGTGCTGGCGCCTGTAGGCTATCAGGTCGGCGATGCTGACAATCTTGAGGCCGTGACCTGCGGCAAATT
>WFSD01000303.1 GCA_015486235.1 Anaerolineae bacterium | reverse complement strand
TTCCATCGTGGGAAAGTCGAAACCCACCCCCATCCCGGAGATGCTGATACCGACGCCGCCGGAGGATACCCAGGCCATTCCCACACAGGCCAGGAACCACGCCACGGGATTCCATATTCCGCCTCAGGTGGCCCTACCCAGGGACACCAGAGGCAGGTTCGGCTTTGGCGTGCCCCTGGGGCCAGTGAGCCAGTACGATACAACACCTTTGGGCGCGGGGTGGTACCTGGACTGGCAGGTAGAGGTGACGCCGGAGCATCCCGACAGGCTAAAGTTCGTCCAGATGATCAGAGTGCATGGAAAGGAATTCCGCCCCGACCGAGAGACGATAGTGCGGGCGGCGGAGCAGAACCCTAGCTCTCTCTGGCTCATCGGAAACGAGCCTGACGTTCTGTGGCAGGATTGGTCTCCCCCCGAGGAATACGCTCGAGTTTACCACGAACTGTACCACCTCCTCAAAAGACACGACCCCACGTGCAAGATCGCCATCGCCGGCGTTTCCCAGCCAACGCCTCTCCGGCTGGAATATCTGGATGCGATACTGGATGCATACCGGTCGAAATATGGCGAGAAAATGCCAGTGGATGTCTGGAACGTCCATGCTTTCATCCTTCGAGAGGAAAAAGGGTCCTGGGGTGTCGGGATACCACCCAGCCTCGAAGTGACTCAGGGTTTCCTGTATGACATCCAGGATCACGACGACATGGCGATCTTTCGGGAGCAGATCGTCCGCTTCCGGCGATGGATGAAAAAACGCGGGGAACAGGACAAGCCCCTCATCATCTCCGAGTACGGCATCCTTATGCCGCGGGAGTACGGTTTTTCCCAGGAGCGGGTCAGGGAATTCATGTACCAGAGTTTCGATTATTTCCTCACTGCCGCCGACCGGGAAATTGGCTACCCCGCCGACGATTACCGCCTGGTTCAGCGATGGTGCTGGTACAGTCTCAGCGACACGCATTACCCCACAGGCAACCTCTTCGACCCGGAGACGCACCGGATCACCCCCCTTGGCAAGGCATTCGGAGGGTACATCAGGACGGTCGCACCGTAAGAGACCCCGCAATCGGGCAATCAACGAAGTACCTGCTGGACCCCAACGATATTCTGCCATCCAAAGAGTCTTGTTGGCCTCACGGCGGGATGCTATAATTTAGGGGTTCTATCGAGGTCTGCGGGCAACGCATTGGCCGCGGTTCCCACCCCGGGATGCGTCGCCTTTTTTCAAAGCAGGTTCCAGACAGGCAGAACATCACACAGGAGGGGTAGATGGACTTAAGACTTTCGGGAAAAGTCGCCCTGGTGGCAGCAGCCAGCAAGGGGCTAGGGAAAGCAATCGCCCTGAAGCTGGCCGAGGAAGGCGCACACGTGGCGATTTGCTCCAGAGACAAAGAGAGGATAGAATCGGCGGCAAAGGAAATCGCCCAGGCGACAGGCTCCGACGTGCTGCCAGTAGTCGCCGACGTGAGCACGTCGGAAGGCGTGGAAACTTTCGTCCGGGCGGCGATGGAACGCTTCAGGCGAGCGGACATACTGGTGACCAACGCCGGGGGGCCGCCTTCGGCACCGTTCATGGAACTGAACGACGATGCATGGGAAATGTCGCTGGAACTCAACCTGATGAGCGTTGTGCGTCTCTGCCGGGCGGTCATACCCCAGATGCGGGCCCAGGGAGATGGGCGCATAATTGCAATGACATCGGTCTCCGCCAAACAGCCACTCCAGAACCTGGTTCTCTCCAACACCACGCGATTGGGTGTCATCGGTCTGGTCAAAACCCTCTCCAACGAACTGGCTGCCGACGGCATCCGGGTGAACGCCGTCTGCCCAGGCTGGACCAGGACGGAGCGCGTGGACGAGTTGTTGCAGGCCAGGGCAGAACGATCGGGGCTCTCCGTTGAGAAGGTGGCCGCGTCCATCGAGAAAGACATCCCCATGGGGCGGATGGGCCGCCCGGAGGAGCTGGCAGACGTGGTGGCATTCCTGGTCTCCGACCGGGCCAGCTACGTGACCGGCGCGGCAATCCAGGTGGACGGCGGGTTCGTCAAGGGAGCACTCTGATGGACGAAGAGCTCGAATTCGCTCTCAGGATAGCTGAAGCGGCTGGCGAGATCGTGATGAAATACTACCGTCGGGAGATAGCAACCGAGTGGAAAGGGTACAACGACCCGGTCACGGTGGCGGATCGGGAGGCAAACGAATTTCTGGTACGCGAGATTCGTTCGGCGTTCCCGGACGACGGCATCCTGGCGGAGGAGTCAGTGGACGATCTGGCGCGGCTGGACAGGAAACGGGTCTGGATCGTGGATCCCCTGGACGGCACAAGGGATTTCATAGAGGGTGTCCCTCAGTTCGCGGTGATGGTGGGCCTAGCCGTGGACGGAAGGCCAGCCTTGGGGGTGGTGAACCAGGTCGCCGCAGAGAGACTTTTCTACGCTACGGTGGGCAACGAGGCCAGGATGCGCACTCCCGACGGCGTCAGAACCCTCCATGTCTCCAACCGCAGGGATATCTCGGAGATGGCCATCGCTGTCAGTCGCTCCCACCGCCCTCCGCTGGTGGAGACATTGAAGGAACGACTCGGAATCAAGCAAGAGATATCCTCCGGAAGCGTTGGGGTGAAAATCGGGCTGCTGGCTTTGGGGGAGGTGGACATCTACGTTCACCCCGGTCAGGGGGTAAAAGAATGGGATACATGTGCGCCGGAGGCGGTGTTGATCGCTGCGGGCGGCCGCATGACTGACTGTTTCGGGAACACACTGGCGTACAACCAACCAGATGTCCATCGCCGCCACGGAATCGTGGCAACCAATGGCCTGGTTCACGATCAGGTAGTGGCGGTGACGCGAGAAACGATGGGAAAAACGCAGAAGTAGGGAGGAACGGATAAACAATGCCTATCATGAGCGGCGATCCCGCATTCGATTCGTACTGCATCAAACGGCTTCGACGATGCCGGCGGCCCATCCGCAAGCTGTCAGAGAACGCGGCCTCGTGACACCCGCCGAGCCAGCGCAGGATGTCGTTTCCACTTCTCGCCCTTTTGCCGAGTTCAGGAGGACCCATGTCCCAGGAGCAACAATCTAGATATTCCGTCCGGAAGTTCGATCGCACCATTACCCTTGACACGGGGCTATCGCTAACCGAAGCCCTCTTCCCAGATTCGGTCAGCCCGATAACGCTGCACCAGCTCGAAAAACTTCCGCCAGAGATGCAACGGAGCCTGCTCCGCATCATGCTCCCGACAGACCTGATGGTGCGGTTTGGGATAGACCCGATAACATTGCGGGACGGAGAGGGTAACCTGCTGGTGCATGTCATCCGGAACAAACCCGGAACTGCATACCGTTTCGAGGTGCGGCACCGTCCGGACGCCGAGGATCCGCTAGCGGAGATGGAGATCGCGGATACACCCTTCGGGCACCTCGAGGTTCTATGGGTATCGTCCAATGACCCAAACGCCCCACGCTTCCCTGTGGACAGAGACGAAAACGGGACTCCCACCTGCTATGGCACGGTGACGAGGAACGTCACAGCGGAGATAGCAGCGATGAGAGCAGGACTGGCCCCGGGGCAGGTGCGCCGTGGTCTGCGGGCGTTCCGCAGGATGTTAGAAAGGATGGAAACGCTCCTGACATGCTTGAACCAGCGGGAGTACACGGCGGAGCCCCTGGCGTATCATACAGCCATAATCTTCGAGCGCCACGGGTTCTCCTACCTCGCGGGAGAAGCCCGGATGCGCCGAATCCACGAAGGATTCCTGCCCGGAGGTGACTTCTTCAAGCGTCTAGACGGCTCCACACCGTTCCGGCAGCCGGAAATGGCGTTCACTATCCGTGGAAGGAGCTGGGCGATCCACGATGGAATCCTGGATGAGCCATGGGAACGGGTGAAGATGATCAAACGCGTAGGCCACAACGCCGGCGTGGACACTTTCCCCGGCGGCAAATGGTAGGGTCAAGGGGACGATCGGCTGGTCACCCCTAATGTAGGGTGGGCCGTCGAGCCCACCCACAAGGAGGCCAAAATGTCGGGAATCATATGTGCAGTCAGAGGCGGGCCTGCGAGCCGCAACACCATTGCCAGCGCCATCAATCTGGCGAGAGAGAGCCGGGAGCCCCTCTACTTTCTGTATGTCGTGAACCTGGATTTCATGGCCAGCTCCAGCAGCAGCCGGGTGCACACCATCTCCGAGGAAATGCGCCAGATGGGCGAGTTCATCCTGCTGATGGCTCAGGCCAGGGCAGCCGAAAAGGATGTGGAAGCAAAACCTGTGATCCGGGATGGCGAGGTCGACGAGGAAATCGTAAAGCTGGCTCAGGAGATCGGAGCAGACTACGTGGTACTGGGACGCCCCGGTTCCGGAGAGGAAGGGAACGTCTTCTCTGCCAGCAAGATCGCCTCCCTGGCCGACAGGATCCGAAAGGACACCGGTGCAGAAGTGGTCTTCGCCGAGGTAAACGAGTGATGCCAAAAGTACGTTGGTTGTCAGCGGCGGCACTCATCCTCATAGCGGCCATCCTTGTGCTGTCCAATGCCAGGGCCCAGACAAATGAGTCGGGAAAGCAGATGCTGACCGGCATGGTCCAGGACGAACAGAATCAGCCGGTATCAGATGCCAGTGTCTCCTTGCTGGCAGCAGGGGAACCCATCGCCCGGACAAAAACACAGCCAGATGGCCATTACATCATCTCCCTGCCCCGTAACCCGTCGGGGCCACTGATCCTCCGGATAGAACGCACCCACTTCCAGACGACGGAAATGTCGGTGGATGCCGACTCCGTCGCCGATCTGTCGGAAAGGCAGGCACTGGTGCTCCCGGCAGTGACGCTGAAAAGACAGATCGGCCCGGCGTTCTGGATCGCCACATTGACCTTTCTGTTGGTGCTGGCGCTGATAGCCCACAGCGGCTTCCACAACACGCTGGCGGCGCTGGTAGGAGCGACGACTATCTTCGCTGTAAGCTACCTGGGTACACTACTGGACAAGCGACTCTTCATCCTCGATTTCCCCCTCTCCCTCCGGTACATCGACTGGAACGTGATTTTCCTGATCATGGGGATGATGATTTTCATTGCCGTGGTGGAGAGAACAGGATTATTCCAGTGGCTGGCGCTGGCGGCGTACAGGGCCTCCGGAGGACATTTCTGGCTCCTGCTGGCAATCCTGATGCTGGTGACTGGCGTGGCGTCCGCGTTCCTGGACAACGTGACCACCATGCTCCTGATGACCCCCATTACGATCCAGATAGCGCTGGCATTGGGGGTACATCCGCTGGCGCTCCTGATGCCGGAGGTAATGGCTTCCAACATCGGCGGAATCAGCACCCTCATCGGCACGCCGACCAACATCCTGATCGGCTCCTATGGACACATATCTTTCGACGCGTTTCTGAAGAACCTGACCCCAGGCGTATTGCTGGCACTTTTCGGCCTGATCGTGTACAGTGAGATCACCTACCGGGAGGATCTCAGGCGGAAAGGGGAAGTATCGGAGGTACTGCTGGAGAAGCTGAGGGAAAGAGCCCACATAGAGGAGCCAGGGCATCTGGCAAAAGCCGCCATCGTGGGCATGGGGATGCTTCTCCTCTTTCTCTTCGGCGAGAAAATCGGGCTGTTACCCTCGGTTACAGCACTCATGGGGGCGACGGCACTCCTGGTCTGGATAAAGCCAGATATCGAGGAGATGATCGAAGCGGTGGACTGGACGACTCTGGTCTTCTTCATTGCCCTGTTCATCGACGTGGGTGCGGTACAAGAGGTAGGCCTGATGAGCCTGATCGCCCAGGGGATCGGCCATGTGGTGGGTGGGCACCTGACGCTGGCGATGTTGGCGGTGATCTGGACGAGCTCACTCCTCTCCACGGTGATAGCAAACATCCCGTTCACCGCAGCGATGCTCCCGGTGGTTGGTTACCTGACAGCCACGGTCCCGGGAGCACAGAACAAAGCGCTTTTCTACAGCCTTTCCGTTGGGTCGGCCATGGGGGGTAACGGGTCGCTGATCGGGGCTTCGGCCAACATGGTAACCGCCGGGATCGCCGAACGGGCAGGGTATCCCATCACCTATAAATATTTCTTGAAGAAAGGTTTCCCGGCACTGGTCATCACCACGGGGTTAGCTACCTTCTGGCTTCTGCTCCGTTTCCTGGTGGTGGGATGAAGGAGGTATACCCATGAATGTGAAACACGTGGCCTGTGCCGTCAGAGGTGGCCCAGAGAGCCGGGCGACAGTCATGAAAGCGATCGATCTGTCTTTGGAGTGCGGAGCAAAGCTCACTTTCGTCCACGTGATGGACGCAGATTTCCTGGGGTACGCCACCATCGGCCCTCTGAGCGTCGTGTATCGGGAGCTTATGGAAATGGGCAATTTCATAATGCTGATCCTGCGGGATCGTGCCATCCGACGGGGCGTGAAGGACGTGGATTACGTGCTCCTGGAAGGAAATATCCGAAAGAAACTACGTGGTTTCGTCCGGGAGACCAACGCCAGCCTGCTGGTCATGGGCAGGCCGGTGCGGAGCCCGGGCAGCAATGTCTTCAAAGAGAAAGAGATCGAGGAATTCGCGGAGGAACTGCGGCGCGAGGGCGAGCTCGAGGTGCATCTGGTAAAACAGTAGGGAAAAGCACGCCTCGCACCTGCTTCGTCGAGATTTTCAGGAGGGACAAACTATGGAGGAACGTGTGAGAATCGGGGTCATCGGAGGAAGCGGCCTCTACGAACTGGAGGGGCTGGAGGACGTGAGAGAAGTAAAGTTGAACACACCTTTCGGTCGTCCATCTGACTCCTACGTAATCGGCACGCTGGAAGGAGTGAAAGTTGCATTCCTGCCCAGACACGGGCGCGGACATCGGATCATGCCCACGGAGGTCAACAGCAGGGCCAACATCTGGGGCTTCAAAAATCTGGGGGTCGAATACCTGATCTCGGTCACGGCATGCGGGAGCATGAAAGAGAAATACGCGCCGGGCCACGTGGTGATCCCGGATCAGGTCTTCGACCGAACGACCAAGCGCACCCAGACATTCTTCGGCGACGGGATAGTGGTTCACGTCAGCATGGCCGATCCTTTTTGCCCATACCTGAGCCGAGTTTTGTACGATGCGGTGAAAAAAACGGGCAATCCGGTCCACATGGGCGGGACCTTTCTGGTGATCGAGGGCCCCAGGTTCAGCACGAGAGGGGAGAGCCGCATCTTCCGGCAGTGGGGGGTGGACATCATCGGCATGACCGCCATACCGGAGGTGTCGCTGGCGCGGGAAGCGGGCATGAGTTACGCTGCTATGGCCCACGTCACCGATTACGATGTGTGGCACGAGAACGAGGAACCGGTAACTGCCGAGATGGTGATCATGACACTGCTCCACAACGTAGAGGTGGCGAAAGAAGCGCTACGGAACGCCATCCTGGCGCTGAAAGACGCTCCGCCCAGCCCTTACGCCGACGCTCTGAAAGACGCTATCATCACCAGCCCGGACGCCATACCTCCGGCGGTGAAAGCAAAACTGGACTTGCTGATTGGTAAATACTTGAGATAGTGGTGCTTTGTGCCTGGCCACAGAGGCAACCACAGTGTGCGCTCCTTTAAAAAGTTGACGGGAGCTCGAGTTGTAGGGCGGGCTGATTGCAGGTTTAACAAATTACTCGGTGAAGCTCAAAACAGTTGGTACGGAACGGCTCTTGGCCCTCACCCACCCCAACCTCCCTCTCCCCTGGCGGGGCGACCTGCAGGTCGCCCCGCCAGCATCGGTGAC
>WFSD01000302.1 GCA_015486235.1 Anaerolineae bacterium | reverse complement strand
TTGACGCACGCCCGGCCGCCGTACACCAGCACCCGGTACACCTCGGAGAACACCCGGCGCAGCATCTCCAGGTACTCCGTGAGCGACAGGTCACGGTCGTATTCCTTCGTCACGTTGTATGGCGGCGACGTGATCATAAGGTGGACGGAGTTGTCCGGGATTTCCGCCATCGCCTCCGAACTGCCCAGGACGATGGTGTTTTCCATCTCCGCGGGGAAGGGGTTGTCCGGCACGGGAGATGCTTTCTCTCCCGCCATTTCGGCGTACAGCCGCGAGCCGTAGTAGGCGGACGAATCGTGGCTTATCCGGCTCGTGGTGCCAAATTTGCTGGTGGACGACCCTCTGGCCATGTCGGTCTCTCCCGCCCGAAGGCTACATCTGGCTCAGGAACCGAACGTCGTTGCTGAAGTAGAACCGGATGTCGTCAATGCGATGCTTCAGCATGTGGATTCGCTCCGGGCCCATGCCGAACGCGAAGCCGGAATAGACCTCCGGATCGTAGCCGCCGTTCTTCAGCACCACGGGGTGCACCATCCCCGCGCCCAGGATTTCGAGCCAGCCGGTGTACTTGCAGACCCGACATCCCTTGCCGCCGCAGAGGATACAGTCCATGTCCACTTCGACGCCCGGCTCCACGAAGGGGAAGTAGCTGTTCCGGAACCGTAGCTTCCGGCCCGGCCCGAACATCTGCCGGACGAAATTGACGATGGTGCCTTTGAGGTCGGCCATGGTGATGTTCTTGCCGACCACCAGCCCTTCCACCTGGTGGAACATGAACTCGGAGCGGGCGGTGACCTGCTCGTACCGGAAACATTTGCCCGGCAGGACGACCCGTATCGGCTCCGGCGCGAACTCCCGCATCACCCGAATCTGCCCCGGCGACGTGTGGGTGCGCAGCAGGACGCCCGGATCGGTGGTGTAGAACGTGTCCTGCATGGCCCTGGCCGGGTGGTGGGGCGGGATGTTCAGAAGCTGGAAGTTGTACTCGTCCGTCTCCACGTCCGGCGCGTCGTAGACCTGGAAGCCCATGTGGGCGAAGATGTCCACGATTTCCCGCAGCGTCTGGGTGCTGGGGTGCAGCCTGCCGATTTCCTGCGGGCGGCCGGGCAGGGTCACGTCCGCCGCTTCGCTGGCGATGGCTTTTTGGAGTTCCGCCTGCTTCACTTCCTCCAGCCGGGCTTTGTACGCACCTTCCAGCCGGACTTTGGCTTCGTTGGCGGCCTTGCCCACCGCCGGGCGCTCCTCCTTGGGCAGGGTGCCGAGCCCCCGGAGCACCTGGGTGAAAGCGCCTTTCCGCCCCAGGTATCGGGTGCGCCATGAGTCCAATTCGCTTTCGGTGGAAGCCTGCGCCAGCTCCTCCAGCGCTTTCCGTTCGATGTCCTTGATTTCGTCCAGCATGATGAGAACCTCCGAGTCCTGTCGGCGTATTCGCCGCGCTCGTTCGATGATTCTTAAAATGAAACCTGCGGGGGAAACCGCAGGCGATCGAATTCGAGCATCTAACGTGTGAATGATTATACAAGATTCTCCAGAGGCGATGCAAACTCCTCTGGTGGAATAGGGAGGAATCGAGGCCTTTTTCCAATCGCCCTGGACGCGAAAAATCCCTGGCAGCGGTCAACTGCCAGGGATACTACAGCCATTGCCCTCGAGCGATGTCCAAAAACTACATTAATTGGTGCCATCTCCATAGGGGGAAGTGGGTTTGTCAAAGGTCGGCGTAGGTGCAGGCGTAGGCGAGGGAACCAATGTCACTACTGGCGCTGGAGTAAAGGCGGGTGTAGGCGCCGCTGTAGGGTGTATAGTCGGAAACATCTGCGATGCAGGCGGCCTGTTTACACGCGTAGCCACAGGAACAGGCGGCCCGTAATCACCACTACCCCCTGGCATCCTGAGTCGTTGTCCTATGTACAGCCAGTCAGCAGTCAACCTATTGAGCGTTTTGATGGCGGAAATGGTGGTATGAAATCTCAGCGCAAGCATGTATAATGTGTCTCCCGGCCTGACCACGTAATAGGAGCTCAGTCTGCTCGACTCAGAAGGCACAAGGTGATGAGTGGGGACGGAAGGAACCCTGGTTGGCGCAACTCGATATGGTGGTGCAGCATAGCCATGCGGTATCAGAAGGCGCTGACCAACCCAGATCAGAGTAGTTCGCAAGTGGTTGATCGCCACGATATCTGCCACCGAGACGCCAAACCTAAGAGATACCCCGTATAGCGTGTCACCCGGGCGCACCACGTAAACAGTTTTGCCGCCTCTGCTATAACCATAAGACGGGTAGGACGGCGCTTCTGCAGGTGTCTGTCGGGTCTTTATGACAGGAGCGGAGACGGAGCTAGCACCATCTTTGGGTATCCTCAATCTCTCTCCCACATAAATGAAATCAGGGTTAGATATGCCATTTTCACGCTGGAGCGCAGCCACACTCACCCCATAATGAGATGCTATGGACGAGAGGTTTTCCCCCGGCCTCACAATGTGTATTATCGTAGAAGCAGCAAAGGTATCCAGAGGTATTTGGAACGCCGCTAAGACCAGCGCCACTACCAGCACAAAAGCTACAAATTTGAATTTTGGAATCCTCCTGTTGGAATCCATTTTGCCCTCCCAATTTTCCGGCAAAGCACGCACTTTTAGCTATCTTCACACTTTAATATTATACCCAACCCCACTATTGGATGGAATCAGGTCTTTGGCACATCTCCGCTAATAGTTTCGGCGTAATAAGGAGGTTTCATTCCAGTGCGAAAACCAACAAGAGGATCAACAGGAAGAGCGCGACAGGAACGTCCAGCGATGAATGGCGTGTTTTCATAGGCCTGGATTTCTCCGGCGAGAAGCCACGGACTTCAGCCGCGACGGCGATCTCGTCCACACGCCGGAGTGCGCCCGCTATAACAGTTACAGCAGCAAGTTTGAATGTGCGCCAACGGTTGCGCCTGAGGCCGCCGCGCATCCGCAACGTATCCCAGGTGTTGGAGGCTGACCGCTCCAGCACTGGCAGGATGTTGACCGCCACGCCAAAAGTGAAGCCCAGCCCCTTCAGCCCGGTCTTCTCTAGCAGGCCTGCCAGCTCCCCCGGCGAGACTGAGACAGCCAGCCCCTGCATGGCGATCAGAATGGCGGCAGTGCGCACTGTCATCTGCGCGCCCAGGGCGAGGCCCTGGCCGGAGAACGCCACGGGCCCCAGACTCACATCTGCCGCGCTAGCCCAAAGGCCGCTGGTCACGATCAGGAGCGTCGAGAAGAGCCAGAACGCTGGCTTGCGGAGCACTACCAGGGCCTTGGGATAGAAAATCAGGGCTAGCGCCAGCGATAGAAACAATCCACCCAAGGACTTCCAGCCTTCTGCTATCATGGCGGCCAGCAAGGATGCCAGGAAGCAGCTCAGATAGCCAGAAGTCCCCAATTGTGGCCTGCACATCGTCAGGCCCTTACTGGCTTCAGTCGGCGCGCCAGGAGGCCGCCGAGGTCGCTGGCAAGCCAGCCGGCGACAGCGCCAGACAGGATATGCAGAAGCAGCAGAGCAACCAGCACCATTAGAACCTCCTTAGGGTTCATCCCCAGGATGCCTGCCGTTTTAGCGATGATCCGGTGATACATGGTTACAATTCCTTTCCCTGCCAGGATGCCCTGGGTGAAGAAAGGATGGAAGAAAGACCACAGGACGCCAAGTGCACCGGCAAACATCAGGCTCCCCCGGCGCTCGCTCCTGCCGGTAACCGCCAGCCCGGCTTCGGCGAGAAGGCTCTCCGCGATGATAGCAATCATCGGGTTGAGCACCACACCGCCGATGCTAAAGGCTTTCAGGAGCGCTGCTACAATCCCCATTACCAGCACCGACCCCTTCTTCGGCACGAAGAGAAAGCCTGTGAGCACTACCAACATCCCTATCCCACCCATGATCACACCAATGAAGTGAAGATGCAAGACGTGAAGCGTGGACCCCAGGGACATTTCCAGTGCCCCCCAAAGAGCTCCGAAAACTGCCATGGTTACCAAATCACGAGTAGTCCATTTCATAATACCCCCCTGTTGAGACGTGAAGATTTGAAGTGTTCTGACCATTGTCGAGTCGGCCACGCGTAGACCCCTCCCCCTGGCCTTCTCGCAGGGTCCAGGGGAGTGAGGGCCCAGCTAACAGCATGCCATTGCCGAACTTTCCGTCCAGGGTGATCCGCCCTCCCTCCAATAGCAGCACCCGTTCGGCGTACCGGTGGACCAGCTTGTAGTCGTGAGTGATCAGGAAAATAGTGCTTCCATGGAGGTTTAACGAGACCACGAAAGCCATCAGTCGCTCCAGATGTCCCCAATCCTGCCCCAGAGTCGGTTCGTCAAGAATGAGAAGGCGCGGAGATGTAGCGGCGGTGGCAGCCAGCGTAGTTCTCTGTTGTTGCCCCGACGAAAGAGCCAGTGGAGGATGGTTCCGCATGGCTGCCAGGTCCGCTGCTTCCATCAAAGACTCATGCCTCCGCCGGTCGAAAATCCCCCAGTTCCTGGGGCCGAATGCCACTTCCTCCTCCACCTGATCCGTCAGGAGCTGATCCAGAGGATTCTGGAACAGTAGCCCCACGTCGAGACCCGGCCTGCTCCGTTTCCCGCCATCGAAGATCACCTTGCCGGACTTGGGCCGGAGCAGGCCAGCCATGACCCGCGCCAGTGTGCTCTTACCGGCACCGTTGCTCCCAACCAGCGCTACGAATTCGCCTGGGAAGATGGAAAGGTCGATGCCCCGAAGCACAGTCTGTCCACCGTATCCAGCCACAACCTTCCGGAGTTCCAACAGAGGGTGTTGTCCCTCCGGCAGGTGCCCGTTCGGCCGTAGCAAGCGTATCCAGTCCTCCGGCGGTTCGTCCGTTGGGCGTCGGATACCCAGTCTGTGGAGCAGTGCTCGGTCACGGAGCACGTCGTCCGGCTTGCCGTTGGCGGCGATAGTACCTTTATCCATGACGACTATCCTGTCGGCTATTCGAGCTGCCTCGACCAGACGATGCTCCGCCAGAAACACCGCAATCCCATGTAGCCGGTTCAGGTTCTCCAGCGTCTTGAGCACCTGCCGGAGTCCGGACACATCCAGGCTGGCGAAAGGCTCGTCCAGCACCAGGATGGAGGGGCGCATCGCCAGGACCGATGCTATCGCAAGCCGCTGCTGCTGGCCGCCAGAGAGCTCCGCCGGCACTCGATCACGGAGTCCCTCCAACCCCACCGCTTCCAGCGCCCAGGTTACCCGATCCTGCACTTCTTCTTCGAGAAGCGCCATGTTGCGCGGGCCAAACGCCACTTCCTCCTCCACTGTCAGGCAGAAAAGCTGCGTGGCGGGGTTCTGGAACACGACACCCACGAGCTTCGCCATATCCACCACCGAAGCGCTCACGGGGTCGGTGCCGTTCACGGATACCTCACCCCTTACCACGGATGGGATCACATCTGGAAGAAGGCCTGCCAGCAGCCGCACCAGAGTGCTCTTCCCGCATCCGGAAGGCCCCGTGAGCAGGACGAATTCGCCATCTTCTACCCGGAGGCTGACGTTTTTCAGTGCCTCCTGGCTGCCGTACTGCACCGACACGGATTGGAGTTCGATCATCGACGCTCCTCCAGCATGTCCCTGGACACAT
>WFSD01000301.1 GCA_015486235.1 Anaerolineae bacterium | reverse complement strand
GTACCTGACCAAGGCCATCCACAGTAATCCCATAGACAATACCAGCACTCTCGTAGCGGAGCAAGACCGGTATCCCGGCAAGCTCCAGCTTTCCTTTCAATACCTGGGCCGGCAACATCCCGGCAGTGACCGCTACAGTCGTCAACTTCGGCTCATCGTGAGACATTGCACACCTCCAAGGACCAAACCTGCTCAATTATATGACGAAACGTCCTCGCATACAACAAAGCGGGCAGTCCGGAACGAACCGGGACTGCCCGCTTGAGAGATTCGACTATCTCAGATCAGCTGATTTCTTCGCCGCCGAGGGTCTGGTTGTCTTCACCCCTGATAAAGGCCTCCGTGAGATCCTTCGCCTCGGAGTCGGTAAACTGGACCGGCGGGGACTTCATGAAGTAGGAAGAAGGAGCCACCAGCGAACCGCTCAACCCGCGGTCCAAAGCCAGCTTGGCACACCGGACCGCATCAATGACCACGCCAGCGGAGTTGGGAGAATCCCACACCTCGAGTTTCACCTCGATGTTCAGAGGCACATTCCCGAAAGTGGTACCCTCCATCCGGATGTAAGCCCATTTCCTATCCTTGAGCCACGGCACGTAATCGCTTGGGCCTACGTGGATGTTGTCAGGGCCAATCGGCTGATCTAACTGGCTCAGCACAGAATTGGTCTTAGAGATCTTCTTGCTCTCCAGCCGCTCCCGTTCCAGCATGTTCAGAAAATCGGTGTTGCCGCCAAAGTTCAGCTGGTAAGTGCGATCCAGCCGAACTCCCCTGTCCTGGAAAAGCCGGGTGAGGACACGATGCAAGATCGTAGCACCAACCTGGGATTTTACATCATCGCCGATGACCGGCAAGCCGCGGTCACGGAAGCGTTTCTGCCAGTACGGCTCCCGAGCGATGAAAACCGGCATGGCATTCACCATCGCCACTCCGGCGTCAAGGATCTGCTCCACGTACCACTTGGTGGCCATCTCGCTTCCCACCGGCAGATAGTTGACGACCACGTCGGTGCCCGTGTCTTTCAATATCTTCACCACGTCAGATGTAGGGCCAGGCGCCTTAGTGATGACCTGGGAGAGATATTTCCCGAGACTATCATGGGTCATCCCTCTGTGCACCTCGACGCCAAGAGGCGGCACATCAGCAAACCGGAAAGTATTATTCGGAGGAACGTAGATCGCTTCGGAGAGGTCTTTGCCAACTTTATTTACATCTATATCAAAAGCAGCAGAGAACTCGATATCACTAACGTGATACCCACCCAGGTTGACGTGCATCAAACCGGGCACTTTCCGATCCTCCGGAGCATTCTTGTAGAACTCCACGCCCTGTACGAAAGATGATGCACAATTTCCGACGCCGATGATCCCAACACGAACTTTACCAGACATTGCAACCTCCATTTCCCGCTTTCTCACAGCCACTGCCGGGCTATCGCTTAGACGCCCAGACTCACCCGTCGAGCCCACCAGGCCCGTTCAGGCTCAAAAGGTCGACATACAGCCTCAGGAAGCGCTCGACCTCCTCCCGGTTTATAGAGCAGAAAGTTTCCCTGCCCCTCTTCTCCACACGAACCAGAGCTGCTTTCTTCAGGCGGCGCAGATGCCACGAGACAAGAGGTTGGCTTCTGTGCAGCGAGCGCGCCAGCTCACCAACGGTCATCTCATCGTGCTCAGCGAGCACACTGAGGATGTGAAGGCGCGTGAAACTTGCAAGCTCGGTGAAATGCAACCGAAGCTGCCACAGCTGCTCGCGAAATTCCTTATCCCCGGTCGGCCACAGGTCCCCAGGCACTGTCTTGCCTCCAACGGAATACATAAGCCATTCTTTATATATTATAGCCGCATCGCCGAGGTTGTCAAATCCAGGGGGGCAGAGGGAAAACGAAGTAATTCCTGGGGGCCCTACGGGCCCCCAGGAATCAACCTGCCTTTCGGGAGGTTCTCGTCAACCCCTGGCAAGCCACAGCACAAACCCTGTATCGAGTGTGAGGGCTCCCAGGGGCGTTTTCGGGCCTTGATTTGCTTCAAGATCCCGGCAGAGGGAGAGCGAAGCAATTCCTGGGGGCCCCTAGGGCCCCCAGGAATCCCCAGAACCGTTATCGCTCTACATCAACCCCAACGGCAAGTAGCGGATCGCTTCGGAAGCGTCGAGAATGCCCCCTGAAGCGATTTCGTGCTTTCGATTTGCTTCGAAATCCCAGTACAGACGTAGAGAGCGACGCGCAGCATATGCAGCAGGCGAAGAAGCAAAGGCTTTCTTTGGGAATACCTCGCCCTTACGCCAGCAACACGCC
>WFSD01000300.1 GCA_015486235.1 Anaerolineae bacterium | reverse complement strand
TTGTAGAATTTGCCACGTTCACCCTTGGAAAAATCATATTCCGCCTTCATGCGCTTTTCTCCTTCGCTCGATTCGCTGATTCGCCGCGTTTGCCCTCTCCTATCACCCCGGCCGCCTGCGGCGGCCTGCCCCTCTTCCCTCTCCCATGCGCCATGGGCGAGGGAAGAGGGGCGGCACGGGCACAGATGCACCGCGGGAAAATCAGCAGATCGCGTCGGAATGGCTTTCTTGAACCGTTTCTACTGTCGCAAGCGCCACCACTGGCGGCAAATTTTGTAGGGCGAGCCAGACGGCTCGATCCACATTTCCGCGGCAAATTTGTGGAGCGGACTGACAGTCCGCTCTACAGCCCTACACGACCCTCTCTCCGTTCGGAAAGAGCGAACCCTCACAAGCGGCTGCTGGCGTTCCCTCGCTCGCCCACATCGGCGCGGTAAGGGCAACCTGCTGGTCGCCCCACCAGGTGGAGAGGGCAAAAGCCGCGCCATTCCACCAGTTTTGGATGATACATCCGGGGGCGGGGAGGGGCAAATCTGCAGCAAGGCACCCTCGAAATCGTTCTTGCTGGCGAGGGAACGAAGGCTGTCCCTTCGGAATCGCTCTTTTTCTGATTCGCCCACTCGCCCATTCGCTCGATTCGCTGGGTCGTCCCTACATCGCCGCTAAGCCTGCTACCGACCCATCGGGCATACTCACGGTTTCAAAGTCTGCAGCACCTCGCCCTGAGGAATGTCGAAAGTATCGCCGGTGGGCGGTAGCGGTTCCTCCCGGAAAAAATCTGGCAGACGGTCGTCTGCCTCCGTAAAGCCCGCAGCCTGGTTGAACATCACTTCTGTCTGCACTGTCTGCCATCCCAGGTCCAGCAGCCCATCCCAAGTCCATCCGCCTCCTACCTGTGCCTCGAGCATATCCAGCAGCAAGGTGGGGTCATCCAGGATGGGATACCTGGAGAACCAGCAAAGTCCCAGGCTGTCGAAAGCCGCCGCTACTTTCTGGAGATAGCGAGAGAGCTCCACCTGGTGCTCGCGCTTGGTGGTGTCGATGGGCCCAACCCCCGGGAGCACCGTATTTGGCAGACAGTTACCGGCAGTGTGGTCGGCCCCCATGGGCGATGTGGCGTAGGTAACCCCGGTACCTTTCAGCCGGCGGGGGTCATAGGCTGCCATCGCTTGTCCTTTCACCGCCGGGACATGCGTCAACCCCAACGCACGCCCAACGGCAACCGCGCCGCTTCCTATCAGGCGACCGAGCGGCGTGCCTTTGCCAATCTCCCCTAGCATGTTCACCGCCCCCGCTCCGTCTCCAAAAGAAAGCAGACCTCCATCCATCGCCACGCCCATGGCGGCTCCAATCTCTATGGTGTCCAGGCCGTACAAATTGCAAAGACGATTTAGTTCCGCCACCACGTCCAGGCTATCGATGCTCAGGTTGGAACCGCTGAGGACAATGGTCTCGAATTCGAGTCCCCTGACCCGCTCGACCCCGTCGGGGCCAAGATAAATATTGGAACACTGAACGACACAGCCGGGCATGCAGGGATGCGTGGTTTTCCCTCCTCTGGCGAGGATGATCTCACGGAGCTGCTCCCCGCCGATGCCGGCGGCTCCTTCGAAACTCCCGCTTCTGAAATTGTGTGTTGGCAGGCCCCCTAACCTGTCTATCGGTCCCACGAGCGCATCCGTCCCGTAAATTGGTAATGATTTGCCGCTGGCCGGATGGGCCATCAATGCCTGGGCAAACCGTTTGGTCGCGGCACGTAGTTTCTTTGGGTTGGCCGGCGGGTTCTTCTTCATTCCACCGGAATCCACCACAATCGCCTGCAGCCGTTTGCTGCCCATCACCGCACCCAGCCCTCCCCTGGCCGCAGGCCTCGAGGGCACCCCATCCATGTCGGAAACCATGATAGCAGCCGTCGGGAGCCTGAGCGCCCCGGCTGGCCCTATGATCGCCATAGCTATTCGTTGTCCGTAACGCCTCCGGAGCGCGTCCGCCGCGTCGTAAGATGTCCTCCCCACCAGATCGTCGGCCGGTTCCAGCGCCATCCCATCTTTGGTCAGCACCAACACCTGCCACCGGTGCGATTCACCTTCCAGAACAATCGCCCGGTAGCCCAGGTTCCCTATGGCCGCCGCCAGTGTGCCGCCCGAGTTGCTCTCCTTGATGCCGCCGGTGAGAGGGCTCTTGCCTCCCACAGAAAGCCTGCCAGCGCTGGACGCAAGAGATGTGGAAAGGAAACCCGGCGAAAACACCAGCTTGTTCTTGGAACCATCCAGAGGGTGACATGTGGGTGGCACTTCCTCATACACGATCGTGGAGGTAAGGGCCCTCCCCGTCAGTTTTCTCCATCTATTCGGCACTGGAACAGTGGTCATAGCGCCGTTGGTAAGATTTACGCGCAATATTTTGTTCAATTACAGCCCCCATTGTCTTGCTTGCAACTGCCTGTTCCGAGACC
>WFSD01000299.1 GCA_015486235.1 Anaerolineae bacterium | reverse complement strand
TAGGCAGCTTCCTGCTGCCACCCCTTGCAATGCAATTTCGTGCCCCGGGGTGGATGCACCACCCGCGGGCCTGAAGTTTTCCTACCCATGATCACGCCTCCTTTTTCAATCTCGCGGACCAGTCAGCAAACCATAGGGACAGAGCATCCCTGACACAGCAATTCCAAATGTAGGAAACGTCGGTATCGGTGTCACTCCGTGGTCTAGTGGTTTGTCAAATTCTTTTCGATGGGTAGCGGGTAGGCGAAGGCAGTGCTTTCGCCCACCCATGAATACGTACAGTGGCACACCGTCCCTCAGATAGGCTCCGATCGGAAATCGTGCCCACAACGTTTCGCTTGACGAACCACTACTCTACCGAGATTGGGATTTCGAGGTAAATCCTGGACTGTCGTCGGCTTCCATCACCCCAAAAGGCGATCTGCGATCTGTCTCAGATGCCTCAAGGAGGCTCCTGAGACAGCTTTGGGCTTTCGATTTGCTTCGAAAGCCCAAATTCGGATTGCTGACCGGGAGGGATTTCGAGGCAAATTTTGAGGGTCTGATAAACTCGCTGAACCGCCTTACTGATCTTCCTCGCTGCCAGAGCCCGGCCCGGTGATAGGAGGACGCGCCCTGCGGCGCGCTTTCCTGCGCGCCACCTTCAACCGTACCCTGGAGCGCCGGATGGCGTGCTCCGCCCGCAACCTCTCCGATTCCGGTGGCTTGGAAGCCAGCAACTCCTCTGCCCGCCGCATGGCTGCCTCGGCGCGTGCGATATCGATCTCCTCCGCGTACTCCGCACTGCGGGCAAGAACCACCACTTTGTCCGGCAAGACCTCCACGAAACCCCCACCCACGGCAAACACGAACTCATCCTTGTCTTTCCTTGCAACGACCTCCCCTTCCGTCAGGAGGGACATGAGCGGAGCGTGCTTCGGGAGGACGCCCATCATGCCGCTTTCCCCCGGCAGGGTGACGATATCCACATCATCGGAGAAAACGACCCTCTCCGGCGTGACTATCTCGCAATGGATCGTGCTCACTACACCGACCTCCTGCCTGGACTATCTCTGCCCGGCACGCATTTTCTCCGCTTTTTCTGTCACCTCTTCGATGGTGCCAACCATGTAGAAGGCTTGCTCCGGCAAGTCGTCGTATTTCCCCTCCAGGACCTCCTTGAACCCACGAACCGTATCCTCGAGCTTGACGTACCTGCCCGGCGTGCCGGTAAACGCCTCCGCCACATACATCGGCTGGGTCAGGAATCGTTGGATCTTCCTGGCCCTCGCCACGGTGAGCTTGTCCTCCTCGCTCAACTCTTCGACACCCAGGATGGCGATGATGTCCTGGAGGTCTTTGTAACGCTGGAGAGTCCTCTGGACGCCGCGGGCTACGTTGTAGTGCTCCTCACCTACGATATGGGGGTCGAGGATACGGCTTGTGGAAGCCAGCGGGTCCACCGCTGGATAGAGTCCCTGCTCCGCCAAGGATCGTTCCAGGGAGATGGTAGCATCCAGGTGCGCGAAGACGGTGGCCGGAGCGGGGTCGGTGTAGTCGTCTGCCGGAACGTAAACCGCCTGCATCGAAGTGATGGAGCCCGTCTTGGTGGAGACGATCCGCTCTTGGAGTTCGCCCATGTCGGTACCAAGAGTCGGCTGGTAGCCCACGGCGCTGGGCATCCGGCCCATCAGCGATGACACCTCGGAGCCTGCCTGGACGAATCGGAAAATGTTGTCGATGAAGAGAAGTACGTCTCTGCCCTGATCCCGGAAGTACTCCGCCATGGTCACGCCGGTCAGGCCAACGCGCATCCTGGCGCCGGGTGGTTCGTTCATCTGCCCGAAAACCATCACGGTGGAAGGGAGGACGCCCGACTCCTTCATCTCGTACCACAGGTCGTTCCCCTCGCGGCTCCGCTCTCCCACGCCTGCGAAGACAGAGAATCCTTTGTGGATGGCAGCAATATTGCGGATGAGTTCCATGATGATGACTGTCTTGCCCACACCTGCGCCGCCAAAAATGCCAGTCTTGCCGCCTTTGGTGAACGGGGCGACCAGGTCGATCACTTTCAATCCGGTCTCGAAGATCTCCGTCTTTGTGGACATCTCCTCGAACGGGGGTGGTGAGCGGTGGATCGGGTAGCGGAGCTTGGCACCCACGTCGCCGAGCCGGTCGATAGGATCGCCAGCAACATTGAAAATGCGCCCCAGGGTCTCTGGCCCGACAGGCACGGTGATCGGCTTGCCGAAAGAATGAGCTTTCATCCCTCGGCGGAGTCCGTCAGTGCTGCCCATTGCCACGGTTCGCACAACGTTGTCGCCAAGCTGCTGCTCCACCTCGCAGACCAGATTACTGCTATCCTGCAGGGGGATGTAAATCGCGTCGTAAACCTCCGGCAGTTCACCCTCGGCAAATTCCACATCCACCACCGGGCCTACGATCCGCCGGATTACGCCGATCATGCGTTCATCCATTCGTTCCTCCTCAAGCGATTCTCCATCAGACTTCCTATAATTTCCTCATCGCCTCGGCAGCACCTACTATGTCCAGCAACTCGCGTGTGATCGACTGCTGACGGGCTTTGTGATAACGGAGGGTAAGGTCGGATATAAGGTCCTCCGCAGCCTCCGTGGCATTTCTCATCGCTACCATCCGTGCCGATTGCTCACTGGCAATTGCGTCATAGATAGATTGGAGTATCTGTATTTCGGTGAACTGGCGCAGTATGGTGTCCAGGACCGTCTGCATGTCCGGCTCGAAGATGTAATCGGGGGCCATCTCAACGGTCGGCTCTGCAGGTTCTATCGGCAGCAAACGGAAAATGGTGGGCTTTTGACGTAGCGTATTGATGAATTTGGTGTAGCCCACATAGACGCCATCATACCTGCCCTCGATGTAGTCTTCTATTACCACCCGTGCGATAGGGGCGATGTCTACCGAAGTCGGCCTATCCCCCAGGCTGCTGAAAGTGGCCCGGAGGGGAGGACCGTATCGCCGCATCCAGTCCCGGCCCTTGCGCCCCACGGCCACGATCTGAGCGGGTTTGTCCTTTTCCTTGAGGAAGGAGACCGCTTCCCGGATCATGTTGCTATTCAGCCCTCCCGCCAGACCTCTGTCGGCGGTGATCAGCACCAGCCCGATGTTCTTTTCCGGCCGTTGTTGCAGCAGAGGATGCACGCCCTCTCCGCTCTGGGGCAGGCGAGCCAGGTACGTGAGTACCTCCCACGCTTTCTCGGAGTAAGGCCGGGAGGCCAGAACCTGTTGCTGGGCACGGCGCATCCTGGTGGCAGCGATGGTCTCCATCGCTTTGGTCACCTGGGCAGTGTTCCTGATGCTCTTGATCCTTCGCTTGATCTCTCGCGCTGTAGCCAACGGGCACCCCCTAAGCGAAAGTCTTCTTGAAGTCCTCCACTGCCTGCTTCAGCGCGGAGATGGTACTGTCGGCCATTTTCTTCCCTGCAGCGACCACCCGCACCAGGTCGGGGTGAGTGCTCTCCATGTAGCTGTAGAAAGCTTTCTCCCACTCGCTCACTTTCTCCACCGGCACGTCGTCCAGGTAGCCGTTCGTGGCGGCGAAGAGGATCATGACCTGGTGAGAAAGGGGCACTGGCTGGTACTGAGGCTGTTTCAGGACTTCCTGGAGCCGCATGCCACGGTCGATTTGCGCCTTGGTGGCAGCATCCAGGTCAGAACCGAACTGGGCGAACGCCGCCAGCTCCCGGAACTGAGCCAGCTCCAACCGGAGCTTGCCTGCAACCTGTTTCATGGCTTTCGTCTGGGCTGCACCGCCTACGCGGGAGACCGAAAGGCCCACATTGACGGCGGGACGAATACCGGCGTAGAACAGGTCGCTCTCCAGGTAGATTTGCCCATCGGTGATGGAGATGACGTTGGTCGGGATGTAGGCTGAGATATCATTGGCCTGAGTCTCGATGATGGGCAATGCGGTCAGTGAACCGCCACCATAGTCCGGAGCCAGCTTTGCTGCCCGCTCCAGCAGCCGGGAGTGCAGGTAGAAGACATCGCCGGGATATGCCTCACGTCCGGGCGGTCGGCGCAACAGCAGCGAGACCTGGCGGTACGCCCACGCGTGCTTGCTGAGGTCGTCATAGACGATGAGTGCTTCCCTTCCCTGCTCCATGAACTCCTCACCCATGGCGCATCCGGCGTAAGGGGCAATGTACTGGAGTGCTGCCGGCTCCGAAGCGCTGGCCACCACCACGATGGTGTGATCCATGGCACCGTATTCTTCCAGGGTGGCGACCACGTGGGCCACCTGGGCCTGTTTCTGCCCAACGGCTACGTAGATGCAGACGAGGTCTTTCCCCTTCTGGTTGATGATGGTGTCTATGGCAAGCGCCGTTTTGCCGGTCTGTCGGTCGCCGATGATCAGCTCTCGTTGGCCACGCCCGATGGGGATCATGGAGTCGATGGCTTTGATGCCGGTCTGCACCGGCGTGTCCACCGATTTCCTGGTAACCACGTTCGGAGCGATTCTCTCGACAGGCCGGTATTTGTCCGTCTTGATGGGGGCTTTCCCATCTATCGGCTGTCCCAAAGCATTCACTACACGCCCGATGAGTTCGTCCCCTACAGGGACGGAGATGATCCGGCCAGTGCTCCGGACGATGTCCCCTTCGTGGATGCCCTCGTATTCGCCCATGATGATGACGCCGACGTTATCCTCTTCCAGGTTCAGGGCGAGGCCATAAACCCCGTTCTCGAACTGCACCAGTTCGCTGGCCATGACGTTGTCCAGGCCGGACAGGCGGGCGATGCCGTCACCGACTTCAAGGACCTCACCCACTTCCACAGGCTCCGCCGGAGCCTGAAATTGCGCAATCTGTTCTTTCAGCTGTTCAGTGATCTCTTCCATCCGAACGGCCATATCAGTCTCCCCATGTAGAGGGGCGGAAGACCACCCCAATCGTTGTTCTTCGTCTCATTCGGCCACGCCCAGGCTCTGCCGAAGCGCCCTCAGGCGCCTGGCGACGCTGCTGTCGATCATCTTGTCGCCAACGCGGACCACCACGCCACCGAGAATCTCCGGATCCACCTGGAAGCGAAAAACGAGGTTCGGCCCGAATTCCTTTCGAAGCTTCCCCTGGAGTTTTTCTTTCTCCTCCTTGGAGAGAGGTACGGCTGTGGTGATCTCGGCAGGCACAGGACGCTCTGCCACCTGGGAGAGCATTCCTAGCTCGTCCACTATGCGGCCAAGCATTCCCAGGTCTTTGTTTTCTACCAGGACACCCACAAAGTTCAGCACATCGTCGGGAAAGTCCGGGATGAGCTTTTTCACCTCTGCCAGCCTATCGGCTACAGAGATGGCAGGATTGCCCAATCGGGCACGAAGGTCTTCGTCCTGCAGCAGCTCTTTCTCTAGCTTCCCCAGCGACTGCTGCCACCTTTCCATGACGGCTTTCAAAGCGGCCTGGGCGTAAGCCTCCGGTGAGCGTTTCTTCGTCACTTTACCTTACCCTCAGCCAGGAACTCCTGAATCAACTGTTTCTGCAGGTTCTCGTCCAACATGCGGCCGAGGACTTTCTGAGTGCTCAGGATGGTCAGCTCAGCAACCTGTTTGCGAGCCTCTGCCAGGATGCGTTCTCTTTCTTTTTCGGCTTCCTCGCGAGCACGATCCATGATCACTTGAGCATCCTCCTGAGCCTTCCGGATTATCTCCTCACGGGCTTTTTCGCTGGCCTTGGTCGCCTCGGCGATCTTCTGCTGAGCCAGCCTGCGTTCCTCCTCCAGTTTTCTGTCGAACTCAGCCCGCTCTTTGTCTGCCTCTTCCTTGGCTTTATCAGCGGCCTCCAGGCCTTCCTTTATCCTTTGCCTCCTTTCGGCCAGCATGTTGAGCACCGGCTTGTAAAGGAACAATCGAAGCAAGGCCAGGAGGAGCAGGAAGTTCACCAACTGGGATATAAGGAAATTCAAATTGATTCCGAGCTTTTCCAAAGCCTCAACCTCCTTTTACTGAGCTGGGACCTCCTGCGACCGTCAGGTCAGGAAGATCAGGATCAAAGCGATCACCATGGCGTAGATGGCGACGGCTTCGGCAAAAGCAAGACCCAGAATCATATTAGTCCTGATCTCGCCAGCCGCCTCGGGGTTGCGGCCGATAGCCTGCACGGAACCGGATACGACCAAACCAATCCCGATACCAGGCCCAATGGCACCTATCATCGCCAGACCTGCGCCCAGAAGCGCCAATGCATGAGCACTCATCTTCAGTCAAACCTCCTTGATTCGATTTTTCGACCTTCCCGAAAATGCATCCCCTAAAGAGCATTCCGATCCGGCCGTCTTGATTTGAAAATGTCTCGATTTCGACCCGGCTTTCCTTCAGGCCAGGTTCGTCAACGCTCCAGACGTCCTCCCGCTCAGTGGGCGCCTTCTTCGTGTATATCCAGCGTGGCTATGGTGAAAAACACCAGGGAGAGGATCGCGAAGATGAACGCCTGGATCACCCCCACGAACATCTCGAGCCCGAAGAATATCACCGGGAAGATGAATGGGATCAGGAACGGCATGACGAAAAGCAAAACCTCTCCCGCGAAAAGGTTGCCGAAAAGTCGGAAGGAGAAAGAGATGATCTTCACGAACTCGCTTATCGTCTCCAACAAGCCGATGAAGAAATCCATAGGTTTGAGGGGGCTGGCTATGAATTTGCCGAAGTACTTTATCCCCCTGCTCCGGACGCCGACCACCTGAGTCCAGAACACAGAGATCAAGGCCAGGGCCAGGGTGAAATTCAAGTCACTGCTTCCCACACGGAGAAACGAGACCATGGATTCTCCATTCTTATCAAGGTGATTGGTTAGGATGCCAATTGGCCCCAGATCTTTGACTTGATAGGTAAGTACTTTCGCTTCGTGGGGATGCTCCAGGATGCCAATGCTATCCACTCCGGGGATCAGCTCCCACCAGTTCACCACGAGGACCAGCAGGAAAATGGTCATGATGAGAGAGAAGAATTTCGGCCCGTGTTCCTCGCCAGCGATGTCCATGGTTAGATTGTAGAATGCCTCCACAACCCATTCCACCATGTTCTGCAGGCCGTTGGGCACCAGAGACATGTTCCTGGTGGCGAAAAACACGATTATCAGAATGGTTGCGTCGGCTACAAGTATTGCCAGAAAAGTGTTGGTAATGGGGAATCCAAAAACGTTGAATCCGGGAATTTCTTCCGGAGGTAGCTGGATGTGCGGAAGGGCAGGCTTCAAATAGACGGCGCTGCCGATCATGACGACCAATGATATGATGGAGCCCCACAGAACTTTGCTTTTGAGCAGTTTACCCACCTATGGCACCTCCTCCTGGTAGAATCTACTGCTTCTCCTGATGAATATCTTCCTCCGAGCGATACCTGTTCTCGATCTCTTCTATCGCCCGTCTCGTATCCAGGTAAACTACGGCGATGCCCAAGAACACACCGGCGCCCACACCCACCAGGGTAAACCACGGTGAGGTACCCCAGCGTTTGTCTATCCATAGGCCTGCCAGCAGAGGGATGAGAGTAGCTACCGCTACCTCCCACCCCAGCGTCCAGGCTCTGGCCAGGACCGACAGTATTTCTTTGAATTTATGTCCCCGCTTCAGGCTCAACTTAACAACTAAAAACCTCTATATGGGATCAAAAGGCAGCATTGAAAATCTCAGAAAAGCATTCGCTATTATACACATAGGCCGAGAGATAACGCAAATGTGCTTTCCTCATTTGAACCACTGTCGTAGGCCCTTCGACGCAAATCGGGCTGGCAACCTGCTCAGCGGATGGAGCGCGAGGCATAACCCCGCCGATCCACTCGGCGGTCAGAAATCGATCCCCCGCTGTGCCAGGACTCCTTGGTCGTAAACGTGCTTCACTTTCCGCATCTCGGTCACTATATCGGCGAAATCGACAATCTCCTGAGGCGCGTTCCGGCCCGTAAGGATGATGTTCACATCCTTCGGACGGGTCCGCAGTACCTCCAAGACCTCGTCCACCGAGAGGAAGCCGTAGGAAAGGACGTAGTTTATCTCGTCCAGGACGACCAGGCGATACTCCCCGCTGTTGATCACCTGCACAGCCTCGGCCCAGGCATCCTTCGCCGCCTGGATGTCCTCCTCGAGACGGTCTTTGTCCCACGTGAAGCCTTTCCCCATCGGCCTGACGATCAGGTCTGGAGCCAGCCGATCGGCGGCCGCCTGCTCGCCTGTCTTCCATTTTCCTTTCAGGAACTGGAAAACTATCGCTTTCCACCCGACGCCGATGGCCCGCAGCGCCACACCCAGCGCTGCTGTCGTCTTCCCCTTGCCGTCGCCGGTGTTGACCAGTACGAGCCCCCTGTCAAGCTTTTTGGATTTCTTGCGGTACTCCCTGAATGCCTTTCTCGCTTCCTCGCCCGAAGGCGGTTTCACATGTCCGCTCACGATATACCTCCACCTGGAAATTGAACCTTCGCTCAAAGCGACTCAACAACTTCAGAACCGGCCTGCCGAAGAGAAGCACCAGTGCAGCGTTTCCTCCAGCGCGGCCCAAATCCCACCACAGTGAGGTGATGACGTAGAACGTGGCGTACCGATGCAGGGTCTCGGTGACTCC
>WFSD01000298.1 GCA_015486235.1 Anaerolineae bacterium | reverse complement strand
TTGTAGAACCGCTCCCACGATTCCTCCTCGTGCCCAGGATTGACGGGGTAGAAGAGCGCGCCGTTGGCCCTGGCGGCACGCATGTCGCCGGGAGCATCGCCGATCATCAGCACGTGGCCTTCGGGGTACTTGCCGCTTGCCGCCAGCTCGATGTGCTGCGCTTTCGTGCCCATCTCCTGCCCGGCGATGAACCGCACGTACCGGTCGATCCCGTGTTCCTTCCACTCCCGCTCCAGCGCCTCCACCGGCGTCTGGGAAACCACGATCATGTCCGCCTTGTCCTGCAGCGCCTCCAGGCTCTCCCGGACGAAGGGGAAGGGCGGGATGCCGTGAACCATGTCGGCAATGGTGGCGTTGACCATCAGGCTCCACGCAAGGCCGTTCTCCAGTTCGGGGTCGCCCTCGTGCTCCTTCATGTAGCTCCGAAGGCCGTCGTTGCTCTTCGGGAACTCCGATTCGATGAACGCCCGGATGCTGTTCATCTCCGGGATGTTGGCGTGCCTGCGTTGAACCTCCGGCCGCTCCCGCAGCAGGTCCATCACTTTGACCAGCGCAGGCCAGCGGTTGATGCCGCGCCACTTGGAGTACAGGTTCACGAACTCGGCCGCTTCCCTGGCGAACCTGGATACCGGCTGCAGATTCCAGAATTTGATGATGTTTGGGATGAAGCACTCTTTGTGCTTGATTTCCATTGTGTCGAACGCGCAGCCGTCGGAATCGATGCCGATGAAGAAGTTATGTTCCGGCTGCATCTCCAGCAAAGGCCTTGCCGCATCTGGTACTGCCATGTTCACCTCCTACAACGAATGAGCGAATAAGCGAATGGAGCGAATCAGCGAATCTACGAGCACCTCCCGCCCATTCGCTTATTCGTTGGTTCGCTGATCCTGTTTCACACTCCGCTGAATGCGTTGAACCCACCATCCACCGGCACCACGACGCCGTGGACGAACGAAGACGCAGGCGCCAGGAGCCAGAATAGCGTGCTTAGCAGGTCTTCCGGCTCGCCGAAGCGGTTCATGGGCGTGTGCGCCAGGATCGTCTGGCCGCGGGGCGTCAGATTGTCGTCCTTGTCGTACAGCAGGAAGTAGTTCTGGTTCGTGATGAAGAACCCCGGAGCGATGGCGTTCACCCGGATGTTCGGCGAGTAGTTCTGGGAGATGTGCACCGCAAGCCACTGGGTGAAATTGCTCACCGCCGCCTTTGCCGCCGAGTACGCCGGGATGTTGGTCAGCGGCCGGAATGCGTTCATGGAAGAGATGTTGATGATGTTCCCTTTGCCTTGCTCCACCATCACTTTGCCGAACACCTGGGAAGCCAGGAACGTACCCAGGAAGTTCAGGTTGAACACCCATTGCACGGCGTCGGGCGGCAGGTCGAAGAAAGGCTGCTCCGGCGTGGTCGTGGCCTGCTTCTTGTTGCCGCCGGCGCCGTTGATGAGGATGTCCACGCGACCCCATTTCTCCAAGACCGCGTCCCGCGCGGCCTCCAGCGATTCTCGGCTGAGGACGTCGGCTTTCACCGCCATTGCCTCGCCGCCTCCGGCTGTGATATCGTCGACGACTTTCTGCGCTGCCTCCGGGAAGATGTCCAGCACGGCGACCTTGACTCCGGCTTTAGCCAAGGCGCGGCTCATGGCGCCGCACAGCACGCCGCCTCCTCCCGTGACCACCGCAACCTGCCCGCTCACGTCGAACATTTTCTCGATGTACTCTCCCACTTGCCTCACCTCCGATTCTTTTTAACGCAAAGACACCAAGAGACGTAAGGCGCAAAGGATTCTCAATTTGATTTTTTCTTTGCGCCTTTGCTGTCCTTGCGTCTTCGCGTTGAAGTTATTTGGACAGGAAACCCGCCAGGTGTCGGCGGAAGTGGCGCTCCAGCGCCTCGTAGTGCTCCTCCTCGTGCTCTTCCAGCACCTGGAACATCCTGTCCTTGAACCGCCAGCTCCCGTCCCCATTCTTTGCCATCAGCACCGATCCGTAAGTGACATGGAGCACCTGCCGGGCATCGAACTGATCCAGAAGCCCCGGCAACGCATCGTCCGCAACTTCCTCCGGCATCGGGACTTTTTCCAGTTCGGCCGAAACATGGTACGTAGCCCTGTCCTCCGGATACCTCTCACGCGCGAACCCGCGCCTATGGCAAGGGGGCACATCTCATGCGAGCCTATATGTGCGTTTCGGAAGAGTGTATGCCATTTCTACTGCCATCTCTTCCACATCTTCCAACCCAATGATCCCACGAACGACTAGTCCACCGAGCCAGTTACTCGATGCGCGCCGCCAGACATCATGCCTGGCCGGAATGGATGGAAATGCCCGCGTGTCGTCGTTGAATCCGACGGTGTTGTACAATCCGGCAGTTTCCATCACCTGATCGAAGTACCGACGCATGCCGTTCAGGCTATCGTGGAACCACCACGGCGGTCCCAGGAAAAGCGCCGGGTAGTGGCCTGCGAGCGGAGCAAGTTCCCGGGCGTAGGTAGATTCGTCCAGTGTAAACAGAATCAGAGTTAGACGTCGATCGTTTCCAAACCGATCGAGCAGCGGCTTCAGGCTCCGGGTGAATTCGGTCGCTACCGGAATGTCCGCACCCATATCCGGGCCAAAGCGCTCGAAAAGCAGCGCATTATGATTCCGGTACGAACCCACATGCCACTGCATCACGAGCCCGTCATCAATGCTCATGCGGGCGCTTTCGACAACCATGTGTGCAGTGAACCGAGCGGCGTCTTCCTCTGACGCGCCTCCCTGGAGCGCCCTGCGGAAGATGTCATCCGCCTCCCGATCCGAAAGCACCTCGGTATAAGCGCTCACGGTCGCCATGTCCGTCGCCCTTGCGCTCATGGACTTGAAAAACGAGCGCCGATCCTCGATGGCACGCGTGAACGATCGGTAATCGGTTATATCGATTCCGGAGCGCTCGCTGAGAAGATCGATGTTCTTCCTCCAGCCGGGGGCGTCTATGTGGATTACATCGTCTGGCCGGAAGGTTGGTAAGACCTTTCCCTGCCAACCTGACTCCCTGATCGCCTTGTGGTGTTTTAGCGTGGATGTCGCTGGGTCGGTGGTACAGAGCACCTCTATGTTGAACCGCTCGAACAGCCTACGCGGTCGGTAGTCCGGCCTTTCCAGGCGCTGCTGTATTCGGTCGAAGATCTCTTGAGCGTCCTCTCCATCCGGAACCTCGTCAACACCGAAAACATCGTGCAACTCATGCTCGAGCCAGATGTAAGTCGGCGTACCCCGGAAGAGGTAGAAATTCTCTGCAAAGTGCTGCCATATTTTTCGGTGATCGCTCTCCACGGGAAACCCGTCCTTACGCTCTATGCCAAGGTCCTCCAGCTTGACGCCCTGGGAGTAGAGCATCCGAAAAATGTAGTGGTCTGGGATTATGAAGAGTTCGTCCGGAGAGCCAAACGAATAGTCAGGATCGGCGAACATCCTCGGATCCACATGCCCGTGGGGCGAAACTATCGGCAGGTCGGCAACCTGTCTGTACAGGTGCATGGCGATTTCTTTCGTCCGCGGATCGGGATCGAAAAAGCGACCTTCGTGAAGGATCAATCTTCTCGACATCTATGCCTCCTCCTTATTCTTTGACCGCTCCGGCAAGCCCCCTGACGAAATACCCCTGGAACATCAAGAAAACGAGCAACACCGGGATGATAGAGATCACGGTTCCGGCGGCGAAGCCGGTCCAGTCGAAGGAGTGCTCACCCTGGAACGCGTACATGCCCACCGCCAGGGTCCGCAGGTTCGGCTTGCCGAGTGTGAAGATCAACGGGATGTTGAATTCGTTCCAGGTGTGCATGAACTGGAAGATTATCACCGTAGCAATGACCGGGCGGGTCAGAGGTAGCACGAGCTTGAACGTCTGCCAGAAATTGGCTCCATCCATCTTGGCGGAATCGAACAGATCGGAAGGTATCATTTCAAAGAACCCCGTGAAAAGCAGAATGTAGAGTGCACCGGAGCCTCCCGAGAGTACCAGCATGACGCCCAGCCTCGTGTCGAGCAGCCCGAGTTTCTGGATCAGCACGAACTGGGGAATGATGATGGAGGCTATCGGAATGAAGAGCGTGGCAAGGATAAGTTTGTAGAGGAAGTCCCGCCCGGAGAACCGATACCTGGCGAGCGCATATCCCGCCATCGAGGACTTCAGGAGTTCCATTAGGGTTGCCGTTACCGCGTAGAGCACCGTATTGAAGAAATACTGATTGAACTTGGCTTTGGTCCAGGCCCTGACGTAGTTGTCCAGCACAATCTTATGCGGAATGAAATCCGCCCCGCTCAAGAACATCTCCCTCTGTGTCTTCAGCGACGCTCCCAGGATCCAGAAAAACGGATACAGCCACAGAGAGCCCAGTGCCAACAAGATGGGGATGACTATCAAGTTGTATCTCGTGAAACGAGTCTTTTTGAGACGCATGCTTCACCCCTCCGGGTCAGATTCCGTAAGTTTTCTTCAGCTCTTGCGCTTTGCTGACGAAATAGCCCTGGACGCTGACTATGCCAAGAGCCGTGAAGCCAAAGAGGAGCGCTGCAGCGGACGCATACCCATAGCGGAACGGGATCTCGCTGAACGCCTGATTGTAGATGAAGTAGGAAACGACGTAGGTTTCCTGACCTGGGCCTCCGCTGGTCATCGTCACCACCAGTCCAAACACTTTCAGTGCGTTGACGAACGCCAGGAACAAAATGATGATGGCAATCGGCTTGATGATGGGGAGAGTGATCTTCGCCAATTGAGTCCAAGGGCCCGCACCGTCCACCTCGGCGGCTTCGTAAATCTCTTCCGGTACGTTCTGAAGAGCGGCCATCCAATAAACCATGTACTGGCCGAAAATCTGCCAGACGGAAACCACAACCAGAGTCAGTAAGGCGGTCTTCCCGTTGCCAAGAAAATCGATTGGGCGATGGATGAGGCCTATTTTGAGCAATGCATCGTTCACAGCGCCGTTGGCCGGGTTGAGCAACAGCACGAAAACCATACCGGCCATCGCTACCGGCAACACCAGCGGAGTAAAGTAAACGGTCCTGAAGAACTTCTTGAACCTCAGCCATTTTCTGGTGAGGAGTATGGCCGTGAACAGGGAAAGAGGTAGTTTGATGATGGTGTTCAATATGGCAAACAAAAGCGTGTTCTTAAACGAGAGCCAGAAAATAGGATCTCTCAGGATATCGATGTAGTTCTTCAAACCCACGAAGTTGGTCAGTGGATGTACCCCGTCCCAGTTGAACAGGGAGTAGTAGCCCGTGGCCACAATGGGCCAGAGAGTGAAAGCCCCGTAGAAGAGAATGAAAGGAAGCAAAAACATCCAGATCCACGGCAAGTCTTCTCTCCTTGCCTTTTCCGCTATCTTAACTTTTGCAGTGTTTTCCGCCATCTCCTGCACCTCTGCTTTGCCGTCGGGAGATCGTCCGGGGACGGACTCGTGCTCACGCAGGAGCCGTCCCCGATCGATCGTAAGCTTACACTATGGTCGGTGCTTTGCGTAGTTTGCAGGGTCGAAGTCTTCGTCGTAGTTCCATTCTGGATACGCATAGCACTTCAACGACACTTTCAAGCCCTCTGCCTGCTCTTTCTTGAGCGTCTCCAAGAACACCTTATTCTCCGCAGAAGCGATTTCCTTGGCCTTTGGAGCAAAGTCAGAGCCAGACGTTAGGGCTTCCACCATGGCCTCCCATTCCCAGTTACGGTGGAGGTTCACAGCGTTCTCCCAGGCTTTGGATTTGGCGACGTCCGGGCACGCCACTACCGGTTCAGGATAGAGGACGCGGAGATGCTGTGCGATCTGCACCATCTGCTTCATAATCGGGTCTTTGATGTACTTTTGGTTGTCCGCGTAAGCCAGCGTGCCGAACCCTCGGGATAGGTACTCCCTAGCGAAGTAACCGTTCGGCCGGGTCATCCATTCGATGAAGAGCCATGCTTCCTTCGGATGTTTGGTCTGGCTGCTGACGTAGTACTTGTTCTCCGTCAGACTGCGGGAGAGAGCACCGCGAGGACCGTTGTCGGGATAAGGTGGAGGCGCAATGCCGAGGTCCAAGTCCTCGAAGCCCATCTTCTTGAAGACGCTGGGCATCCAGGCACCGCCGAAGTAAATGGTGGCTTTGCCGGTAGCCATTGCTTGCCTGGCGAAAGTCTTGTCGTTGACACCGGGCACAACCAGGCCTTCTTTGTAGAGCTGTTGGATGAAGTCGAACGCCCTGAGCAGCTTTGGATCGTCTATGCAGAACCTGCCGTTTTTGTAGTCGAAGAACCTATCGGTCATGATGGAACCGGCAATCGGGAACCATGTCCTTTGGAAGTCCTTCCCTTTGAGCGGCACCGCGAGGCAGTAAGCGCCGGTCTTCTCCTTTATCGTCTTGCAGACTTCATGCAGCTCGTTCCAGGTCTTGGGCGGTTTGTCCGGATCGAGACCGGCTTTCCGGAACACGGCCTTGTTGATGTACATGTAGCCGGGTCCCCACACCTTGTTGTCGTTGAACGGGAACGAATAGACCTTCCCGTCCTTCATGTTGATCCCTTCCTGGAAAGAGCCCTTAGGCCAGCGGGCAATCCATTCCTTCGGGACTTTCCCTGTGGTGCTAAGAGGCCTGATCCACCCCTGGTCGAGGAGTTCCATGGCGGTCATGACCCTGTTCCTGCCGATCCAGAAAAAGATGTCCGGCGATTTACCACTCTTGAACATCAGAGGCAACGCCTGCCGGTATTGCTTCTGTGCCATGGTCTCCCAGTCGATGGTGATCCAGGGATATTCCTTCTTGAATTCCTTGGCCACGTCCTTGTAGAAATCCGCTTGCTCCTGCGACCAGTTCATGATCTTGAGGATTACCGGCTCGTGTTTCTCCTTGGTAGGAGCAGGGGGTTTGGTGGGAGCCTTCGTCGGCTGGGCCGGTGCGGATGTAGCCGCAGCTGCCTTCGTCGGAGCCGGCGCCTTGGTCGGGGCAGGCGCGGGTGTGGGCGTGGGCTTTGCCTTGGCACAGGCAGAGAGCACCATGGAAACCACCAGCAACATTGCTAAGACCTTCCAGTACTTCTCTTTCATGACTTTCACCTCCTGTTGAAAATTAGTCTCAGAAACAAAGGTCCAAACTGCGTTAGTCGATTCCTTACTCCTTCTTTTGCTGGGTTCTCACCCCCTTTCCTTTTAAATTTCTGGTCTATATTGGTACAGACCAGATAGATTAGAAGGATCCTTCCTTTCAGGGATTTGAAACCAGGGGCTCATTGCAGGCGCGCTGTAGATTCCCTCTTGATGAACTTCGCCCGAATTAGGAGCGTGCGCGGCTCGGAGCGATCGCCGGCAATTCGCTTGAGGAGAGTTTCCGCTCCCACCCTTCCTATTTCACCGCCAGGCAGCGCCGACGTGGTCAGCGGAACGTCCATGTGGCGCACTGTGGGCAGGTTATCCACCCCTACGACGGATACGTCCTCAGGTATCTTCAAGCCGATTTCCCTTAGAGCCTTGTACACTCCCATGGCCATGATGTCGTTGAAGCAAAAGACGGCGGTAGGCTTATCGGAGCCTCCTGCATTCCATATTTCCATGGCTTTCTCATACGCCGGGGTGGCAAGGTGCTCGTCGGGTATCCCGTCGGAGGTGGCGGGGATGCTCAAAGGGGGCAAAGGGACTATGTGAGGAGGCAGTCCCGCTTGTTCCATCGCTTTCCTATATCCCTCGGCCCTATCACGCCCTGTGCTGTAGTCCAGCAACCCCATATGGACGACGTTTTCGTGCCCCAGGTCGATCAGGTGTCTGGTAGAAACGTAGCCTATCATCTCATTGTCCGGAGCGACTGAAGCTCCTCCGATCCATGGCTCGCGCCGCCCAAGGGAAACTACAGGAATGTCCATTCGCACCAGCTCCCTAACGACCTCTTCCTTGCGCCCAAACCTTGGAGGGGTAAGCGCAAGCCCTACCAGATCCTGCTTCTTCAAGTCCTCGATGATGTCGAGGAGCTCCTCGGCCTGATCGTTGTGCATGTGCATCGCCATGGAATATCCGGCCTGTCGGATCACGTGATTGAACGAAGCAGCAAGCTGGGGATAGAAAAAATGGAAGTTCGTGCTCGATACCACAAGCCCGATTGTTCCTGCCGGGTGGTTGTCCTTTGAAGTTTCCAGCACGAAAGTACCCGCTCCGGGGAAACTCTTGGTCAACCCGGCTTGGTTGAGAGCTGTGAGAGCCTGACGGATGGTCCCCCGACTCAACCCAAGCCTTTCTTGCAGTTCCCGCTCGGAGGGAAGCTTTTCCCCTACTTTCAGAGTGCCGTCGAGTATCTGTGAATATATGGCCTGCCGCAGTCGAATGTGGATCGGAGCGGAAGCCTGCCCTTTGATAGCCTGTCTCACCCTTTCGATATTGAGCATCTGTACCCCATCTTCTTTGGTGTGTCCGGGGGAAGCCGACGGTGAACTTTCGTATACGACGGCCTGCATTATACAGACATCGAATGCTTTTTAAAAAATCCAGCACTACAGATTTTCCCGAACTATCTGCTCTGCCCCCGGCCGAAGCTCTCCGACACCACATTGTTTCCCTTGTTTTTGACAACTCGCCACTTACCAGCTATACTTCATGCTGTCATATACCAGTATATACCAATCCGAGCTAACTGTCAAATCACGAAAGGGGAGAATGCCATGGAAAAGTCCGAATTCATCGAATCGATCTTGAACAAGATGTCCCTCGAACAGGAAATAGGCCAGTGCGTCGTGGTGGGGATGTCGGGAACCGTTGTGACGAATGACCTTAGGGAAGCGATAACCCGATACCATGCCAGCGGCCTGAGAATATCTCCGTTTTCGAGGATATTCAGGTACTTTAGCGACGACAAGGCAAAGAAACAGGAGCTTGGCGACGATTTCGTGCCATCGATGCAGAAAATTGCCAAGCAGGGGTCACCTCCGTACGCTACCCCAGAGCGATTCGCCGAGATGTTGAACGGTCTCAAGGAGCTTGCAAGCCGACGTTCACCGGCAATTCCTCTCCACATCCTCATCGATCAGGAAGGAGATACCAGCAAGGATTACTCCCGCGGCGGTGTGGTTCAGTTCCCGTCGAATATGGGAATAGCGGCCAGCAAAGACCCGGATATGGCGTACCGCGTGGCGAAGGCAATCGCCCGTCAGATGAAAGCAGCCGGACTGGACGTGATTCATTCGCCGGTGGTGGACGTGAACATTAACCCGGATAATCCTGAGATCGGCAGGCGTGCCTTCGGCGACGACCCAGAGCTGGTCGCGGAATTTGCAATCGCAATGGTTAAGGGATTCAGAGAAGAGAAAGTCATCGCAGTAGCAAAGCATTTCCCCGGGCGTGGAGATTCCGCCACGGACGCCCACTTCGCCTGCCCGGTCCTGAACGTGGACGACAAGCGATTCCATGAGGTGGAGCTCTACCCATACAAACGACTCATCGAAGCCGGTATCGATTCCGTCATGGTTGGCCACTGCCTGTACCCACACATAGACCCAGACAACATCTCCAGTGTCTCCAGGAAGATCATCACCGGGCTTTTGAGGGAAGAGCTTGGATTCAAAGGTGTCATCACCACTGATAGCATGACGATGGGAGCTCTTATCGACAAATATGGGATCGGGGAAGCCTGCGCGAGGGCATTGGCAGCCGGGGCGGATATCGTCTTGATGAAGGCGGAAAACCAATGGCGCGGCGAAATGTTCTATACCATCAGGAAATGGGTCGAAGACGGTAGAATCCCGAAAGATGAGCTTGACGGCAAAGTACGCAGGATCCTCGGGCTGAAATATGACTACGGTCTGTTCGAGACTATGGGGATCGTGGACGCGTCGAAAGCCTCCGAACCGTTCTCCGATCCGGTGATCGTCCAGACATCGAAGCAGGCAGCCAGGAAAGCCATTATGGTGCTGAAAGACGATTTACATGCCCTGCCGCTGGACAAGAGCGAGAAAGTTCTGCTGATAAACCAATTGAACACGGTCAAGACCCCCAACGACTTATATGACCATCCCGGGTTTTTCTCCCAGTTGCTGGAAGAGGAATGGCCTGGTCTGCAGACCTACGAAACCAACTTTGGGTACAACGAAGAGGACGAGGAAAAAGTGGTGCAGTTCGTCGAAGAGCACGACCGTGACTTGATTCTCTGCACCAACTTCTACGATCGTTCAGCCAAACCTCATACCTACGTCAAGACGCTGATCGACAAAGGCTACCCGGTGGTGCTGATCACCAACACGCCGTATCGGATCAAAGGCACTGGCGGACTGCTCACAGAAGCTCCAACGATAATTCTCAATATGAACCTAACGCCTGAGGGATACAGAACGACCAGGGAAGTGCTGTTCGGCAGGCTGACCCCCGAAGGTTCATGGCCGTTGAAACTGTACAATCCTTTCAACCTATAGGAGAGAGGAAGATGAAGAGGATTTCTTTCACCCACCCTTTCGACTACGAAAAATCCCCTTTCAGCGGTTGGACGAGGAAGCATTGGGAAGAAGCGTTCTTTGTATTGATGAAAGGGATTGTGGATAACGCATCGGAAGGCGGCGCACGGCAGCGGATTCCAGGCCAGAGGAGTCACCACGGGCGCTTGGCCGATGAGCTGGAAGGATTCACCAGGTCGGGATTTATGACAGGCCCGTGGCTATACAGAAGCGACACGGGCAAATACACCATCAATGGCGAAGAGGTCGACGTTGCAGGGTTTTACCGCAAGGGGATACTGGCTGGGACAAATCCGGAACACCCCGAGTACTGGGGAGACGTGGTGGACTATGCCCAGCACTTAGCAGAATGCGCCGCCCTATCCTGGTTCCTCTACCTATCCCAAGAGCATGTTTGGGACCGCTTCACCGAGGCAGAAAAGAAACAAGTCGCCGACTATCTCCTTCAATGCACCAGAGCCAAGTATCACCACAACAACTGGCTGCTGTTCAACGTTATCACCAATACGGTTCTGAAGCGGTTAGGGATGCCGTACTCTCAGAAACAGATAGACGAAAACCTGTCCGCCTGCGACCACATGTACATCGGCGAAGGGTGGTATCGCGACGGGAACATCAACCGCATCGATTACTACAATGCCTGGGGATTCCACTTCTACTACTTGCTTTGGGTGCTTCTGGATGGAGAATCGAAGCCGGAAATCGCCGAGATGCACAAACAGCGGGTGCGGGAGTTCGTCAGGAATTTCAGGTACTTCTTCGGCGCAGACGGGGGCACTCCATGCTTCGGCAGGTCCATGATCTACCGGTTCGGGTACCTATCGCCGATCGCCCTGGGGCAATACCTTGGAGCTCTGGACGTTCCGCCGGGTGAGGTGAAAACCATGGTCAACCTGGGAGCCAAGTTCTTCCTGGAGAAGGAGATCATCACGGACAACGGGTTCCTGGGGATGGGATATCTGAGACCTTGCGAGGCCATGCTCGAACATTACTCCTGCGGCGGTTCGCCTTATTGGGCGGCTAAGGCGTTCTCTATCCTGCTGATTCCGGAGGATGATCCTTTCTGGAGCATACCGGAGGAACCACTGCCGATCCACCGAAAGAATTACTCCATGCCGATACGGAGCGCCGGCCTGCTCCTGGTAGGCGACCACAAGACAGGACACGTCCAGTTGATAAACCATAAGTCCTATCACGACCACCAGGAGTACAATGCCAAATACACAAATTTCGCCTACTCTTCTATCTTCAGCTACGAGGCCAGGGAGGTCTACGGGTCGTTCAACTGCGACAACAGCCTTCAGTTCTCAGAAGACGGGATTTTCTTTAAACAGCGGTGGAGCATGGATACCCTCTACGTGGAAAAAGACTTCATTGCTTCCACCTACCCGCTCTACGAAATGGACGAGGAGGGGCGAGCCACGACTTACACACTCGTGAAGGACGACTTCATGGTGAATTTCCACCAGGTCTCAACGCGAAAATCCCTGATTTTCCGCGAGGGAGGTTATCCGTTGGGTTTCAACGAAGGCGAACCGATGCTGGTATCCGTTCCTGGTGGAGAAGCCGCTTACAAAGACGGGAAGCTGACTTTCTTGCGCAATCTGTACGGCTACCAACGCCAGGTAAAAGCACTCCCGTACCAGGAAGTACTCGGCGGCACCAACGTGCGGTATCCGCATAGCATCGTACCAAGGCTGGAATACGAGAACAAAAGAAAGAACTTATTCTACTTGGCTTCCATGGTGTACGGCAAGGTAGGATCTGATTCCATCCAACAGCTCATGTCCCTCGTCACCGACTTCAAGGTGGAAGGGAACACCGCAACGATCCGGTTCTACGACGGGGAATCCGCGTTGATGCAGATAGGAGAAGTAGAGAAAATTCAAGTCCTGCTCAATGGGGCGTCATTCTCCGGACTGATAGTGCTTGCAAGGGTGGATTCGAGCGGGAGAAATCACTTCGTGCTGTACCAGAACGGCAAAATAGAGACGAACTGGGAAAAGTATACGTGCGATTGAAATCGCTCTTCTCTGAGTGTGGCGCCCAGATTCGCATGGGAAGCCGACAGAACGTGTTTGTGTCAGCTTTTCCTCGGACAGGAGCGACGGGCATCACAGCATCACGTGACATATAGAGGAAATGGAGGCTTTCAGCGCCTCATCTTAGCCTCATGCGTGCCGGGGTACTCAGAACTGTAGCTTGAAAGAGGTCTGCTCCCCCAAAAGAGCAACTGATGTAACACCTTGCAGCGCGCGAGTTGCCGATGCGGTCCTCAGAGCATCGCACCGGCGTATGATCCATAGGCAGGTGGGACCGTCCTATCCCCAGGTCGTAGTAGCAGGCCTTGTAATCGCACAGGCCAAGGCCCGCTTCCAGCCGCTGATCTGTGAAGGTGTAATCGGTTGTTGTAAAGCACCGGTCACATTTCACATGTCACCGTATGGGTAGCACCGCCGCTGCCGCACCGTTACCCGTGCTGCGTGATCCGTGCCTCTGAAAGCCCGCTCACCGCGACAAAAGGGCCTGTGACCTCGTTTGGGATCGAGGGCGGCGTTTCGGGAGTGACGATCACAGGCCCTTCCGGAAACTTCAACGGCAGTAGCTTATGTCAACGTGGCGTCACAGGCAGGTAGAGCCGACAATTCGGCAACAGGTCTATGATTTGATAAGCCCGGTTGTCATCTACAGTGGCTTCCCCGATCTGAGGGCTTATATGGACCCAAATTTCGTGAAGGCCATACGCTCTGCTCTGCCATGTGGTATGGGCCGTGGCTGATCTACCTGCCAGAATCATCGGGATGACCTCGCCGCCGATGATACGCCCACCAGCGTCTGGATCGCCATCCCAGAACTCTACGGCAACGTTGGTGAAGACGTTCCCTTGAGCCCTGACCGTAGCCGAGATGTGGACCGTGTCTCCTGGTTCCGGTCTGGGACGATCGAAGGAGATGTCCCCCGAGGCAATGGACAGGTTCATGGACGGCACCACCGAGGCGCCCCCGGGCCTGACCGGAAGAAGTGCGTACGCCTTGTTGTAGTCCTCATGCATCTCGTCAATCTCGTGGTCAGGATCGATCACAGCATAGATGCGCAATGTCTCGCCGTCGTGGCCGGTGGTGTCGAAGGGCAACTCGACCGTCTGGCTGGCCATAGGGTTCAACTGAGGGATGGTCAGGTCATGGCCGATCTGCACCCCGCCGGCGTCCGGATCGCCCAGATAAAAGCGAACCTTGACATTGTATGCCCCCACAAGGCTGTAATTGCGCACTCTGGCTGTGATGGTCACCATGTCGCCCGCCTTGGGCGAGGCAGGATCGAACGAGATTCCCTTAGTCAAAGCGTTATAATCGTCTGGCGGATTGTTGTATTTCCAGGGCAGGCTGAACGTTGGATCTGGTTTGGTGTATGTGTTCTGCCACCAGGTGGACGGCGTCGCGGTCAACGGGCCTGCTGCATAATCCACCACCAGATGGCCATCGGTTGACGACCAGTAGATGTACGGTTCCACCCAGTAGGAGTATCGCGGGTCAATGGAACTGAAGAAAGTGTGAATCGAAGTACTGTTCTTGAAACTCACTTTGTGCGTGGAGACCTGCCCCTTCCCATAAGTTCCTTCCACACTGGCCTTGATCCCCCAACCCTCTCCTCCGGCTTCCACCCCGGCGCCGATGCTGACATCGAGTTGCTTGCTCTTCTTGTTGGCGTCCGACTGCACATCCGACCATGTCACCCATAACTCGTAAGGGTTGATCCCCAAATAGTTGCGGTTGTCGGCTTTGATCAACGTACCGATATCGCCGGGCCCGGTGCTCGAATAAGAGAGGAGATTCCCGTTCTCGTGGTTAGGCAGGTAGTAAGACGCTGGATTTTTGCCGTCGATGCGGGTGACGATGGAAGAAACACAGTTGGCCGTGCAGTTGGAGTCCCGCTTGTGGGGGAAAACCACAACGATATGCCCCTGCGCCGTACCGCTATCGTCAGTGTAGACAGGATATTCCCAGACATCGTAATCCGTCTCGGTGCGGATGATGACATCGTCGCCAGAGGCCCAGGCGTTTTGGCCAAAAGCCATCTCCCGGAAGGAACTGGTCGTGTCTTCGAAGTGCTCCCCGTAGGAAGTCTTCAGGCTGGCGTTGATCCCGGCCGCCTCCGCCTCCAAACCTGTGGAAAGACCCCAGTCGCGGGTGGTCGTCAGCGACATCTCCGTACTCTGGGAATGAGAATCCTCGTACCTTGCATACGTGCTGGGGTTGTTATTGACGTTGTAGGTAGTGCCGCCCAGGACGTCGAAATGCTTGGGCGGCTCGTTGATGACGGCCAGCAGTTCTTTGGCGTCTGCGACCTGCGAATAGGTCGGGGGCCCCACCCGAATACTGTTGTCATCCAGGTCGCCCAGAGCGACAGAGAATTGGCTCTTGGGGGGGACGTCTCGAAACTCCAGCTTGCTCTTGTATTGAATGGACTCGAGGTCGTCGGAAACCTGCAGGACGTAGATGTAATTGTGTTGTGCCGACGGTAATGGGAGATGATCAATGAGACCATTCCACCCAACCCTGCCCACGACGATTTCGGATCGCAAGTCGTGGTTCACGTCCCCTACAGCGAGGGATCCGCTGTAGGTAAACCATCCGTCAGTCATGTCCCTTCGCCAGTTCGCCTTGCTGTGCAATCCAAGACTGCTATCTGCAGCCCACACGGCGACTTTCCAGTCACCCACTTCGTGGCAGGTTGTGACGATTTCGTCCTTGCCGTCGGCGTTGAAGTCTCCTGTCGCCACATCCACGGGCGTGATGTCCCAATTGTTCACAAGAGCGTCCGTCGCAGTCGGGCACCAACTCTCCCTGCTCGTTTGGTGGATGGTACCCATGTCCGCGCTGACCTGCAAAATCCGCAGATGACTACCGGCGAGGGCAATTTCGTCTCGACCGTCACCGTTCAGATCGCCTGTGGTGACGGCCACCAGCGACACATAACTGGATGTGGAATGCCAACTGTCCTTCGCCGCAAGGTTTCCGTCGTGACTCACATCATAGATTTTGACACTTGGCCTGGCATGCTGATCGCCATCTGTCCAGGCCAGGACGATCTCGTCGTCGCCGTCGCCATCGAAATCCCCCGTCCCGATGTCCAGATTGCCCCCTAAAGCGACCTGGGCAGCGCGGATGGTGTCTTTGGCCACGGGCAAGAAGCCAAGTTGAACGTCGTAAACCTTGATATTCGCCCGATTGTGGCTGTCGTACCACGCTATGGTGATTTCGTCCAGACCATCGCCGTCAAAATCGCCAGTAGCCACCCGGGGAGGGTACGGGCCGTGACCTGTTTCGCCGGTTGGCATGTAATATTCACCAACAATCAGCGAGATTTCTCCATGGGGGTCTTCCCAAATCAGCACCTTACTGTCTGGGCCGTCGGTGCTAAAGTGCCCGGTCGCCACAGTCGGTTTGGTACCAAACGTGTACGTTATCCCGCCCGTGGAAATCGGGTCGAAATCGTGCAGATCGTCGCTTACGTCATACGCTCCCCACGTAAATTTGCTGGCCGTAGTTTGGGTGCGCTGGCCCATGGCAAAGAAGATGTCATCATCTTTCACCAGCCTGTAATTGCCGGCCAGGGGATCGCTTACGGTGTTCTGATCCAAAAGGACATCCAGGTTTTGGACCTTGGCCCGGTGGCCGACCCGGAAATGAGGTGCCCTGGGTGGTGCTCCCGGCTCGCTAGCCTGTGCAGGCGAACCAGCGCCGAGCATCAACAATCCGACCAGGAACAAACTCAGCTCGAATACGACGGAAAAGCGCTTCATGATGTCCTCCTGTTTGTGTATGTTGGGAAACGCATCCTACACGACTTCCCAGGTTTGCTGGTGAAACCGGAGGGCCGACAGTTTCCCCAAGGAGCACATTCGCCGCTGGAGAGCGCCATTCCTCGCACTTGGAGCCATCGGGGAAGTCGCAGTGGCCCGCCTGTTCCATAGCCTCATGGTGGCTCTTAAGCTTGCCGTCCTGATCCATGCGGCGCCTGGACGCCAGGGTCGGCATGTTTGGCGCTGAGAGAGAATCATGGAGATACTTTCTCACTCACCGGCTGGGCTTTCGAAGTAAATCGAAATCCCTGGGTCGTCCCAGTCTCTCTGAACGCACCTGGGGAGAACACGATCACCATCGCGGGGTTGATGGAAGATGACAGTAGCTCCGGAGACCCCTAGAATCCTCCAAGCATCCGCTTTGAAATTCCCGGCCGAGCCGCAATTACCAGACACACTACAACACTGTACAAATATATGCAACTTCTACGTGAGCAGGGAAAGCGAAGCGATTCCTGGAGGCCCGTAGGGCCTCCAGGAATCCCCAGAACCGTTATTGCCCAACGGCAAGTAGCGGATCGCTTCAGAAGCGTCGAGAATGCCCCTGAAGCGATTTCGTGTTTTCGATTTGCTTTGAGAGCCCGAGCAGAAATCAAAATCAGGATAAAGGAGCAAGAGTATCAGGACAAGTGTTAATAGGCTTACCGACATCTAGTGAAGGTGGCCCAGAGCGCGTAGTACAAATGGCTGAGCCAAAGATTGAGTGACAGATTTGAGCGAATTCTCACGCGAGGATCGTCTGAAGCAATACATTATCACCATCGGCGACAGAGTCTACCCCATTTGGCGGAAATTTGTAGCATAACGTGACATGGGAAATCGAAGTAATTCCTGGGGGCCCGTAGGGCCCCCAGGAATCTCCCAGAACCATTGTTGCTTTTCATCAACCCCAACAGCAAGTAGTGGGTCGCTTCAGAAGCGCCGAGAAAGCTTCTGAAACGACTTGGGGCTTCCGATTTGCTTCAAAAGCCCTATTCCCGTTTCTCCGTTGCCCGAAGAGAAGTGCCCAAACACACCATCAGGAGGTTTTTCTTCATTCGGGGGCGTTGGGAAGAAGGCAACAAAGTGGTGTGGTGCATCCACTGGGTCGTGTTGGTGGGGAAGGTCACAGTGCCGGTTGTGCTAGGTGCGGCTGCTTTCCTGGGTTCATGGTTCGCGAGCAATCGCATCCTGTTGAGACTGGCACTGATGCTGCTCTCCATCCTTATTTTCGGCGTTTGGACCTGGGTGCAGTATCAAAACTGGGCGAACGACATGTACGCAGTGGACGACTCCAACCTTTACGATATCACGAAGGGAATTCTCTCCATATCCGCTGAGGAGGAAGTCACTCCCCTCAACAGAATCCAGAATGTGGAGGTGTAGATCAGGGTAGTACGTGCGCATTTCCTCGGGTACGGCACGATAATCGTGCGTTCCGCTGCTAAGGAAGGCGCTCTTTCCTACGAGTTCATCACCGACCCGTACGAGGTGCGAAACATGATTTTCCGGCACATGGAAGAGTACCGCAGACGTCAGGAAGAGCGGCGCGCAGCAGAGGAGCGAAGGCGTTTGCTGGCGGCTTTGGAGATGTACGAGGAGACCAAGCGCAAGGGCCCGCCCACGCCACCTCGTGTCTGGCGGACTGAGTGATCTTGCCGAAAGTTTGACCGACAAAAGTCAGGTAAAGGATCCCACCTTTATGCGGAAGAGTCTTCTTGTCGCCGCTGGCTGGAACACCCCCCTCGCTGCCTTTGCTGGTTGCGGATCTGGCCCCGGCATCAGGTGCAGTTGCGTAATGATCTCATAGCCTCTGACCAAGGCTCGTAAGACCTGGTTCCAGCCGGTTTTCAGGTGACTGTTTCCTCTAACGTCCCTTGGGCGATGAAAGCTGGACTCCGCAATACAATCAGGACTGAACAAATCATCCACCTGAAGGTGAAACAGGTCGATTTTCCCCAACAAACCAAAAAATACGAAGTTTCGCGGTGGAGTGGCGCGCCACTTCATGACCCGAAACGTGACTTTTGGCACTACATAGCGTGACCTCGCGCCGGTACACTTTCCCCAGAACATGAAAACAGGAGGGAAGCGTATGGAAGGAATCGTTCTGGAAGCGATGGACATCGCCAAGGGTTACGGAGAGGTGCAGGCCGTGAGAGGCATCTCGTTCCGGGTACGGCGTGGGGAGGTCTTCGGGTTGCTGGGCCCGAACGGCGCAGGCAAGACCACCACCATCTCCATGCTCACCGGCCTGCTGGAACCGGACGGCGGGGAAATCCGCGTGCTCGGATCCCATTTCACCCCGGGTAGCCGCGATTTGAAAGCCAGAATCGGCCTCGTGCCCCAGGAACTGGCGCTGTACCCGACCCTCTCCGGTCGGGACAACCTGAAGTTCTTCGGGCGCATCTACGAGCTGAAGGGCTCGCGGCTCCGCCGGAGGGTCGAGGAGGCGCTGGAAATGGTCGGGCTGGCGGAGCGGGGCGGCGACGCCGTGGAGACGTATTCCGGCGGCATGGAGCGCAGGCTCAACATCGCCGCAGGGCTCATCCACGAGCCGGAATTGCTCTTCTTGGACGAGCCGACCGTGGGCGTAGACCCCCAGAGCCGGAACGCCATCCCGGAGAGCGTGGAGGCGTTGAAAGAGCGCGGGATGAGCGTCGTCTACACCACCCACTACATGGAGGAAGCCCAGCGCCTTTGGGACCGGGTTGCCATCGTGGACGAGGGGGAAATCATCGCTCTGGACACGCCTGCGGCGCTCATCCGACGGGAAGGCACCGGCATGGTGCGGGTGAGGATCGGCGATGGAGCCGAGGCGCCGTTCTCCGAAAAGCTCGCGTCGTTGCCGGAGGTGAGGCGTGCCTACCGCCGGGATGGGTGGTTCGTCGTCGAAGCTGCCGATGCCCGGAGAGCGTTCGTGAGCATCGTGGAGGCCGCCGTCCGGATGGACATCCCGGTGGGGGCGGTGGAGATCCTGGAGCCGAATCTGGAAACCGTCTTTTTGAAGATGACCGGCAAGGCGCTGCGGGACTGAGCGGACGCTTGCCGAGAGGAGGGTGAAAATGCTGTATCATGTCTATGCTGTCACGATCAAAGACCTGAAAATCCTCCTGAAGGACAGGGGAGGGGTGGTGACGCTTTTCCTGATGCCGGTTATGTTCATCCTGGTGATGAGCGTGGCCCTCAGGGGTGCTTTCGAGCCCGGCGGGAGCGATTCGCCGGTGCGCCTGCTGGTGGTGAACCAGGACAAAGGCGGTCTGGCTGCCCAAGCCATCTCCGACCTGGAATCGCTGAAGGGGATGGAGGTCGTGCAGGAGGTGGACGGCCGACCGTTGAGTCGGGAAGTGTCGGGGAAGCCGAAGTATCGGGAGAAATGGGCGAAAGCGCTGGAAGCTGCCGGGAGGCTGGCGGTGGTGCTCTTCACGGAGGAGAAGCTGGAAAGGCTGCGCGGGATGCTGGCCCGGTGGTCCCGCCAGCGTGGCTGGCCTGCGGGGAGGGTGCTGCTGGCGAGTCTGGAGGCGATGGTGTCCGATTGCGCCGGTTGGGAGTGGAGGGGGCTGGAAACGTGACATATCGAAAAGCGAGAGCCTCGGAGGTTGGTTCGTGTGGGCAGATCTACTTGTAGACGTCGCCTCTTGGCCCAATGTGATCTACATATACGATGTCGTCTTGTGCATCGTACCAGAAAATCACCCGTAAATCTCCAACGCGAATCCGCTCGTAACCCTCCCACTCTCCGGCCATATGCACAATCCCGGGGTAGTTCGCATGGTTTTCCGTCAAGCGATGGAGAGCCTTCCGCACACGTTCTCTCTCTGGCTTAGGGATCCGTCGCAAGTACC